>CAISJJ010000043.1 GCA_903885595.1 uncultured Bacteroidales bacterium | reverse complement strand
TTATCATTGATCTGGTACACATTAATGAGGACGATATTAAAATAAGTCATTCTGATTACCTTAGTGAAAAATTAAATCACCCTTACTCCTATCTTGCGCATCTGTTTTCCGAAAATAAGGGGACTACCATTGAAAAATTTTACCTGGCTCATAAAATTGAAAAGGTAAAAGAACTCCTGGTATACGATGAGCTCAGTCTTTCCGAAATTGCCTACCGGCTTCAATACAGCAGCGTAGCACACCTGTCGAACCAGTTTAAAAAATTGACAGGGCTTACCCCATCACACTTTAAACAACTTAAACACAAACGGAGCAGCGACCATGAGGATCAGTAAGTAAATTAGCAGCTGAGTTTCCCTGTTGCCCACATGTGTGAATAATGCAACTTTTTACCGGAATTATGTAAGCAATTCCGGTAAAAAGGGTTGGAACTTTGCTGTGACAGCTTATATCAACAACACAGTGTAAAATGAAAATCAGCATTTTTCAAAAGCTCTTCTTATTTGCTTTCATTATTCTGGCAGAGAATGGATTAATAGGTTATGCCGTTTATAAAAGCAACCAGAAACTTCTTGATTCTGAATCATGGGTCGCACATACTGAGCAGGTTATTAACCATTCGTGGAACGTTCTCTCTCTTGTCAAAGACATTGAAATCGCTTCACGGGGTTTTGTTATCACCAATGACAGTGCATTTCTGGAACCTTATAACAACACGAAAACCACCTTCGGTTACCTTGAACAACTCAGGCGGCTGACCCGGGATAATCCCACGCAACAGCAACGCATAGATTCGCTTCATCTTTATTATACCAGGTATCTGGAATTCTCCTGCCAAACCATTGCACTGAGAAGCCAGCAGGGGTTAGTACCCGCTATCCGTCAGATTTCATCAAAACAGGGCAAATATTTAACCGATCACATACGCCTGATAATCAATGACATTCAGCAAAGCGAAGCCGTTTTGCTCGAACACCGGAAGCAGATTAATGCACACAGTGTGACGACATTCGAATGGATTATAGTATCGATGTTTATATTAATGAGTGTGTTTACGATTCTTTTATTAATTGTCACCTGGAATTATCTGTACCAGCATAAGGAAAAAGAAAAAAGAGTTCACAGATTCAGGGCATATCGATATTGAATATTCAAGGCTGGGGAGCCGGTTAATCGTTGCAGTGAAAGATACCGGAATCGGGATTGATGAGCAGGAAAAAAAGGTTATTTTTGATCAATTCCGCCAGGTGGAAATTACAATGACAAGGAAGTATGGCGGACTGGGGCTTGGTTTATCCATTTCAAACGCCTATATCCGTATGATGTCAGGTGTTATCAAACTGGAATCAGAACCCGGCAAAGGCAGTTGCTTTATGGTTGAGATTCCCTATATGCCTGCAAACCAGGTTTCGGACCGGAGCGCTGCAATATTTAAGTCGCCGGTGTATACCCGGCCCGACTGGAAAGATAAGACCCTGCTGATTGCCGAAGATGAGGAATCGAACGTGCAATTTCTCAGGGCAGTGTTGAGATCAACAGGAGCCAACCTGCTCTTTGCCGTCAATGGACTGGAAGCGGTCGAACAATGCAAAATTCATCCCGAAATTTCACTGGTACTCATGGACATAAAAATGCCACACATGGATGGCATGAAGGCCACCAGGATCATTAAATCATGTCATAGCGATTTACCCGTCATAGCCATAACCGCCTTTGCCATGTCGAAAGAGCGTGACTATATCCTTAAATCAGGATGCGACGACTATTTGCCAAAACCTATCAAACGCGATGATTTGATTGCAATAATTCAGAAATACATCAGCAAACATGTGTTGGAATACGCTGAAAAGGTGTGAATGATGCAACTAATTCAAATAATTATATAACGGTTACAGGAAGCGCGGAACCTACCTTTGTTTACAGAAAAAATAACACACAGTTAAAAACAGTAACCAATGAAAAGAACAATTTTAACAATGGCAATAACAGCATTTCTGGCAGGCACCATGCTTACCGGCTGCCAGTCGTCGGCCGATAAAGTCGAAAATGCACAGGAAAAGTTGCTGGCCGCAGAGGATAAGGTAGTCGCAGCCCGGCAGGAACTTGACCAGGCGCTGAGAGATTCAATCCAGCAATTCAGAAAAGAATCGGAAGCGGAACTTGCCGCCAATGAAATAAGTATCGCTGAGTTTAAAGTAAAAATTGCAAAAGAAAGACAGGAAAACAGGGCCAGGTATGAAAAGCGGGTGGCTGAACTGGAACAGCAAAACAGGGAAATGCGAATGAACCTGGAAGAATTCAACGATGTACAAAGAGATAAATGGGAATCATTCAGGGTCAGGTTCAAACATGATATGGATGAACATGCAACAGCCGTGAAGAATTTCTGGACAGGTAACCGGTAATTTATTCACTCAATCACTCAATCACTCAATCACTCATTAATTCAAAAATTCATTAATTCAAAAACAAAAGTCATGGGAAGCTTACTATACATCATCGCGGTAATACTGATCATCGGTTGGGCAGTTGGATTTTTTGCCTACAGCGCCGGAGGTCTGATACACGTTCTGCTGGTTATTGCGCTTATTGCTGTCATAATCAGGGTAATTCAAGGCAGAAGAATCTGAAAAACTGCACTTCATTTAATTATGACCAACGGCACACTACATCAGGATAAAAAATAAATTCCATCTAACAATACAGCCGTGTCGGAAAAAGAAATAATACTGCCATTTTACGCAAAGTCATCTGTTTTTTTTGTTGGCATATTTGTCCTGGTTGCGATGTTGTACATCGCCCAGGGCATTGTTGTTCCGATCATTTTCGCAATCCTTCTTGCCATCCTGCTCCAGCCGGTGGTGAGTTTTTTCGTTCGGTTTAGAATCAACAGGATAGTCGCTATTGTATTTGCCATCGTCCTTACACTTTTAATTATCGCCGCATTTGGCGCCTTTTTATTCTCGCAGGCAAGCCGGTTCAGTGATTCATGGCCCTTACTGGTCGATAAATTCACCCTGATCATCAACGATACCATCTCCTGGGTGTCAGGCTACTTCGATATAAACAAACACAAAATCGATGAATGGATCCTGAAGACCAAAGGAGAACTCATCAATTCAATTGGCGCTGCCATAGGGCAAACGCTTCTCACCGTCGGCAACGCGATGGTGATACTGTTTCTGATTCCCCTGTACATCTTTCTGATACTGTTTTACCAGCCCCTCCTGCTTGATTTCATTCACAAGCTTTTTGCTGAAAACCACCAGAGAAAAGTGACCGAAATAGTTACACAGACAAAAACAGTTGTCCAACGTTATCTTATCGGTCTGGTCATTGAAGCTGCAATGGTAGCAACATTAAATTCCGTTGCCTTGCTGATACTGGGAATCGATTATGCGATCCTGCTCGGAATCATCGGCGCCATGCTCAACCTGATACCATATATCGGAGGGCTCGTTGCAGTAGCATTGCCCATGATGATTGCCATTGTCACCAAATCGACAGCCTGGTATGCCGTTTATGTTCTTGCAGCCTACTACGCTATCCAATTGTTCGACAACAACTACATTGTTCCGAAAATAGTTGCTTCCAAAGTCAGGATCAATGCACTGTTCTCCATAATCGTGGTTCTTGCCGGGAATGCTTTATGGGGGATCCCCGGGATGTTCCTGGCTATTCCGCTCCTGGCTGTTGTGAAGCTCGTATTCGACCATATTGATTCCTTAAAGCCATGGGGATTTTTATTGGGCGACACCATGCCACACATTTTGAAAATCAAGCCGATTATAAAAATCCCACCGATCATAAAAAAACTCAAAAGAAATCCCGTATGATAGAGGTTAGAAAAACAGGCGTATTACTGGCACCTTCAGTGTTGAAATTTGAAAATGTGTGAATTATGCAAATTATAAAAACAATTATGTAAATTTTATAATGTAAAAGGCCTGCAACTTTGTATGATGGTCGGGCTGTAGGGTAACGGGACTGATAAACTTAAAACAAAGCTGTTTGAAACTATTTATCAAGTACATGGTGAGCACCCGCTGCAAAATGGCGGTGAAGGAAGCGTTGAAAAAACTCGGGCTGCATTTCATCGTGGTCGATTTAGGCGAAGTGGAGGTAATGGAGAGCATTACCTCCGGCCAGCGGGAAAGCCTGACCATCGCGTTACGCGAGTCAGGGCTGGAATTAATGGATGATAAAAGATCGGTACTGATAGAAAAAATAAAGAATGCCATCATTGAGATGGTTCATTATTCAACAGAACAAAACAAGGTTAATTTTTCTGATTTTTTAAGCGAAAAACTGCATCACGATTACACCTATATGGCAAATTTATTTTCAGAAATACAGGGAACAACCATTGAGCAATTTATTATCTCCCATAAAATTGAACGAATCAAGGAACTGATCATTTATGATGAATTAAATATTACAGAAATTGCCTGGAAGATGAACTACAGCAGCGTTGCGCATCTATCCAACCAATTTAAAAAAGTCACGGGGCTCTCTCCTTCGCACTTTAAACAATTAAAGATCAAACGGAGAAACCCGATCGAAGAAATTTAACATCAATGGAAAAGGAAATGTCCATAGTGAAAAAATCGGACGAGTTAGTTATTGCCCGGAAAACGATCGCCCTGCAAAAAGCAGAAAATGAAAAACTGGCCGCCGAATTAGTCATTGCCCGGCAGGAACTTGCCTTTCAAAAAGAGGAGAAGGGAAAGCGTGCGGTGGAGTTAGGCATTGCCAATAAAGAACTCATTTTTCAGAACAAGGAGAAAGGTAAGCGTGCAGCTGAGCTGGGTATTGCAACCAAAGAACTTATATTTCAAAACAAGGAGAAAGGTAAGCGTGCGGCCGAGTTAGGCATTGCCAACAAAGAACTGATCTTTCAAAACAAGGAGAAGGGTAAGCGTGCAGCTGAGTTGGGTATAGCAACCAAAGAACTCATCTTTCAGAACAGGGAGAAGGGCAAGCGTGCAGCAGAACTGGGCATTGCTAAAAAAGAATTACTCTTTCAAAACAAGGAGAAAGGAAAACGGGCAGAGGAGTTAAAAATTGCCAATTATGCCCGTAGCCTGATCGAAGCAAGTCTTGATCCCCTGTTTACAATCAATCTGAAGGGAAAAATAACCGACATGAATGATGCATCGGTAAACATGACAGGGATTTCACGCAAGAAACTGATCGGTACCCATTTTTTCGATTACTTCACCGAGCCGCAAAAAGCCCGTGAAGTATACCAGGAGGTCTTTTCAAAAGGTTTTGTGACAGATTATCCGCTCACCATTGTTGATGGCAAACTTACCGATGTTTTGTTCAACGGATCGGTGTATAAGGATGACAAAGGGAATGTGATCGGGGTGGTTGTCGTTGCACGGGATATTACCGATCAAAAACGCAATGCCACAGAATTGACGGAGGCAATTGTTTTTGCTGAACTGGCTACTGCAATCGCAGAAGAAGCAAAAATCAAGGCTGAAAACGCCACCAGGATCGCAGAGAATGCAGTAAAAGCGAAACAGCAATTTCTGTCAAACATGAGTCATGAGATCCGAACGCCTATGAATGCGATCATTGGCTTTACTAAAGTGCTGTTGAAAACAGACTTGTCGTCAAAACAGAAAGAATATCTGCAGGCCATTAAAATGAGTGGCGATGCGTTGATTGTGCTTATTAATGATATACTTGACCTTGCTAAAGTCGATGCCGGGAAGATGGTATTTGAGCAAACTCCATTTAAGATGGCACTATCGATCTCCACCATGCTTCACCTGTTTGAGACAAAAATCCAGGAAAAGAATCTGGCACTGGTTAAAGAATATGACAACAAAATACCTGAAGTGCTGGTGGGTGACCCGGTGCGTTTGCACCAGATTATATTAAATCTTGTAAGCAATGCGGTTAAGTTTACCTCAAAAGGAACCATAACTGTAAACGTATTTTTGAAACATGAAGATCAGGAAAGTGCAACCATTGAGTTTGCCGTCAAGGATACCGGGATTGGAATTCCTGAAAATAAAATCGGAGATATTTTTAAGAACTTCCAGCAGGCCTCCAGTGGAACCGCCAGGTTGTATGGCGGAACAGGTTTAGGTCTTGCCATCGTTAAACAACTGGTTGAATCACAGGATGGAATAATTCATGTAACCAGTAAAGTAGATGAGGGGTCGACTTTCAGTTTCAGCCTGACCTTTCAAAAAACAAATGCCGAGGCTGAAATGGAGGCTGAAATTGCGGAATCGGATGCAGAAATTAAAGACATAAAAGTGTTGGTGGTTGAGGATATTGTGCTCAATCAATTGCTGATGAAAACATTGCTGGATGATTTCGGATTTGAATGCGGAATTGCCGCAAACGGGAAATTAGCCATTGAAAAACTGCAAACCAATTTGTACGACATCATATTAATGGATTTGCAGATGCCTGAGATGAATGGGTTTGAAGCGACCGATTACATCAGGAATACACTGCATTCAGAAATCCCCATCATCGCATTAACTGCTGATGTTACCACCGTTGACCTGGCAAAATGCAAAGTGGTTGGCATGAATGATTACATTGCAAAGCCCGTCAATGAACGATTGCTCTACAATAAAATAGTGGGACTGGTAAAGAAACTCTCCCCTGCGAGCCTTGTTGCGCCCGGAGTGAATGCAACCGATACCCTGAAAAAGCCGAGATGCACCGACCTGGATTATTTAATCCACCGCACAAAATCCAATCCCGCCCTGATGATGGAGATGATTGCCCTTTATCTCGAACAAACCCCGCCGTTAATCAGCGCAATGAACAAAAGTTTTCAGGAAAAGGACTGGAATTCGCTATATGCGGCAGTGCATAAAATGATTCCCTCCTTTGCCATCATGGGGATCAGCGTAGATTTTGAAAATATGGCAAAAAAAGTGCAGGATTTTGCAAGTACGCAGAAACAGGCCGATGGAATTCATGACCTGGTTCTGAAGCTTGATAGTGTTTGTACGCAGGCTTGCTGCGAATTGAAAGAGGAGTTTAACCGGATTAAAAATGCCAGTTCATGAACACAAAAAATAAAATTAAAATATTCCTGGTTGATGACGATGCCGTGTATTTAAAATCACTGGAAATTGAATTCATGCAGCATGGCGATTTTTCTATTGAAACCTATGCTACAGGTGAACTTTGCATATCGGCGTTAGCGCACAACCCGGATGTGATCATCCTGGATTATCGCCTCGACGGGATTGACAAAGAGGCCATGAACGGGATTGAGACCCTTGATAAAATCAAAGCCTTCGGTCAGGATATCCCGGTTGTGATGTTATCGTCGCAGGATAAGATTGACGTGGCAATTGACTGCATGCACCACAAAGCTTTTGATTATATTGTAAAAAGCGAAACTGCTTTTATGCGCATACAGAAAATCATTACAGCCATTTTCCAGTTTAAAAAAATGGAAAATGAATTGAACTGGTACATGGAGAGAATGTAACTTTTATGGTCGAAGGATTAACATTTATTCGGGCAGAAAAAACATTGAATTTTTATGTAACTTTGACCTTTACGAAACGTAAACTCCACATGCATGAAACCCGGTAAGCTGAAACCATCCATATCTTTAAAAACAAAAAACCCTGTCAGTGCAACCGGGCAATTCCCCGTTGTTGGCATCGGTGCATCAGCTGGCGGACTTGAGGCATTGGAACAATTTCTGAGCAATGTAAAAGAAAACAGCGGAATGGCCTATGTAGTGATCCAGCACCTGGATCCGACACAGAGAGGCATGCTGCCTGAATTACTGCAACGCATCTGTGTTATGGAAGTTTTTCAGGTTAAAGACCGCATGGTTATCAAACCAAACTGCGTGTATGTCATTCCCCCCAATAAGACCATGTCAATCTTAAAAGGCATACTTCACCTTTTTGAGCCCGTTGAAGCAAGAGGTCTGCGCCTTCCGATTGACTTTTTCCTGCGTTCACTTGCCAACGACAGAAATGATCGGGCTATTGGAGTCATCCTTTCGGGAATGGGCTCCGACGGCAGTATTGGAATCAGCGCGATTAAGGAAAGAAACGGCGTCGTGTTGGTTCAGGATCCTGCCGAGGCTAAGTTTGACAGCATGCCGCGCAGCGCCATCGATTCAGTTTTGCCTGATATTGTGGCGCCCGCCCATGAACTGCCTGCAAAGCTCTCTGACTTACTGACACATATTCCGATCATCAAATCAGACCTCGATCCGGAAATCAAGGACCAGAGTTCACTCGAAAAAATTATTATCCTGTTGCGCATCCAAACAGGCAATGATTTCTCCCTGTATAAAAAAAACACAGTTTATCGCCGTATTGAGCGACGCATGAGCATTCACAAAATCGATAAAATCACTTCATACGTCCGCCTTTTACAGGAAAATCCCAAGGAGGTCGATATTCTTTTCAAGGAATTGCTGATCGGGGTAACTAATTTTTTCCGCGATTCGCTGGTGTGGGAAATGATGAAAACAACGGTCATCCCGAATATTCTTGCAAAGCAGCAGCAAGGATCGGTATTGCGGGCATGGGTACCCGGGTGTTCCACCGGAGAAGAGGCCTATTCACTGGCCATCGTATTCAAAGAAGCGCTCGGAAAAATAAATCCGCACGGAGGTATTTCATTACAGATATTTGCGACCGACCTGGCCAATGAGGCGATTGATATTGCCAGGAAGGGCATTTTTCCTGCAAATATTGCCAGTGATGTATCCTCATACCGCCTGAACCGGTTTTTTGTCAAAACCGATGACAGCTATCGCATCAATGCAGAAATCAGGGAAATGGTTGTGTTTGCCCACCACAACATTATCATGCATCCACCCTTTACCAAGATTGATATTCTTTCGTGCCGCAACCTGCTTATATACATGGACAGCGATTTACAGAAAAAAATTCTTGGACTGTTTTATTATAGTATTAACCCTGAAGGAATTATGCTCCTGGGCAGTTCTGAAACACTTGGGGTGCAAAGTCCGCTTTTTACAGCCATTGATTCAAATCTGAAAATTTACAGGCGTTCCTTAACCACCATCGTACCTGAATTGCTTGACTTTCCTGCCTCCTATTCCCGGATTAGACAGACGAATATCGAAAAACAAAGTGATTCCAAGTCAATTGTAAATATACAAAACCTTGCCGATCAGCTGCTCCTGCAACAGTTTTCGCCTGCCGGTGTTCTGGTGAATGAAAATGGTGACATCCTGTACATCAGCGGACGCACGGGAAAATACCTGGAACCCGCAGTTGGTAAAGCCAACCTGAACATTTTTGCCATGCTGCGCGAAGGATTGCGAAACGATTTTCCGGGAGCTTTCCGCAAAGCCATCCTGAAAAAGGAAGCTGTTGTTATACGTAACGTCAAGGTTGGCATAGACGGGGCAAAACAAACCATCGATGTAAACATCCAGTGGATTGACAAACCGGAACCATTAAAGGGCACGATGATAATAATTTTTACAGATGTTCAGGATGTGCCTGAGATCAAACCGCAAAGTATGCGCGGAAAAGAATCATTGCATACGACACGGCAATCGGAGCTTGAAAATGAACTGCAGGAATCACGCATAGAGATGCAGAACACACTTGAAGAAATGCAGACTTCACAGGAAGAGTTGAAATCAACCAACGAGGAGTTACAATCGACCAACGAAGAGCTTCAATCGACCAACGAAGAACTCACCACCTCTAAAGAAGAAATGCAAAGCCTGAATGAAGAACTTCAAACAGTAAATGCTGAGTTGCAGTCGAAGGTGGATGATTATTCACGGGTGAACAACGATATGAAGAATCTGTTGAACAGCACGGATATAGCCACGTTGTTTCTTGATAAAGAGCTGAATATCCGTCGCTATACCAACCAGGCGACCAAAATTTTTAAATTAATCAAGAGCGACATCGGACGACCCTTTACCGACCTGGTTTCAGATTTGAATTACACCGACCTGGCAGCCGATTCGATTGAGGTATTAGGAACCCTCATCTTTATACAAAAACAAATTCCTGCCAAAGACGGGCGATGGTTTTCGGTACGAATCATGCCCTACCGCACATTCGACGACCGGATTGACGGACTTGTTATCACCTTTATCAACATCTCAGATCTTAAACAGGTTGAGGTGCAACTACAGGAGACCGAACAGTTGAGTTCAATTCTTTTACTTGCTTCTCCTGATATTATCATTAAACTATCAACCGGGTGGAAAATACTGGAATTCAATTATGAAGCAGAAGTTTTTTTTGGTAAAAAACGCGGTGAGATCCTGAACAGGGATTTTATTCAGCTATTTGTTCCCAGGCCGGCACAAAAAATATGTGAAAAAAACATGCAAAAAACTATTGCAAAATCAGGAAAGAATAAAATTACAATGCAGGTAATATCGGCAGATCTCAGTGTGGCGGTTGTTGAATGGTCGGTCAATATAACGTTCGACAGACAGCAAAAACCATCAGGAATGATCATGATCATCAAAAAATAATCAAGCCATGAATAACAAGGAACTGAGTCTTACCGATGCCCAGGTGCTTCGCCTGAAGGCCGAGCATCAATTGAAAGAGAAACAGGTAAAATTGGACAAACCGATAACGGAAACCGAGGTAAAAAGGCTCCTGCACGAACTGCAGGTGCACCAGATAGAATTGGAGATGCAAAACGAAGAGTTGCGCCAGGCAAATGAAACGGCAGAAACAGCCCTTAAAAAGTACACCATATTGTACGATTTTGCACCCATGGGTTATTTTACACTTGATGCGGCGGGAAGTATTTGTGATTTGAATTTCACAGGCGCCGAAATGCTTCATGATAAGCGCTTTGCATTGGTAAACAGCAACTTTAAACTATTCATTGCCGAAGAATCTCAGGTCGAATTTAACATTTTCTTTAAAAAATTGCATACAGGTTATGCCAAGGAGGCATGCGAAGTGATGCTTGGATATGATAATCATCCGTTGCGCTACGTGTATATGGAAGGTATTGTAACCGGCGATGACCGGAAATGCCTACTGTCAGTGGTTGATATTTCAGGTTTCAAAAAGCAGCACAACTGCTGAACACTGTCAGATAATCTCCTCTTTTAAGACCCAGTTACTTTCCGATCCCGCTGGAAATTGTTTTTTTCTAATCCTGTCCCATCCGGCTATGATTTTCACGCGGATGGGATGTGGGAATTATGCAACTTTTTTTAAAAAAAATGTAACAGTTTTTTTACTTCAGGTTACGATCTTTAACATGTAATTAATCAACCATACATGCTAAATCTAAGTTTTAAAACGACACCGGCAATGAAAACGCAAGATGAAACGGACTATATCCCCGATTGGCAGGTAATGAGTTTTTCAGGAACAGAATTGGAAAACCATAAGGAAACCGATGGAAACGAGGAAGAAATGGAATTCAGGTTTTTTAACTATTCCCATGAAGATCAAAATAGCCCCGGAACGGTAAAAAAAGCATAGGCCCCTGCCTTTTTCTCACTCTTTTAATGAAACATCATTCCGGTAAGGTGTGAATGATGTAAATCTTTTTAAAAGTTATGTAACACATTTTTATCTGCATCAGACTAATTTCGTTCCACTTAAACTATTAAACTTATGAAAGAAAAAGACGACAATTCAAAACTGACTTCTTCAAACAATGGAGCAGTTTTAAATTCAGAATCATCAGATTACCAGAAAAATGACAGAACTACCCCTATCGCCCATGTCTGTTCCAAACCAGGATATAATGATTCTGATAAGATGGGTGAAGTCATCAGGAGATGGGAGTCCGGCAGGTATGTAATCTAAAAATTAATGTCAGATGAACAAACAAAAGGGATTAAACAGCATTCCTGAACAGCAGAAAGATAAGGAAGGCGATGATGATCTTCCCGGATACCCAAAATATCCGGCCAGCGAAGATATTTACAATAAGTACCAGGAAGTTAAGGATGCCGATCCTGAGGAGACTTCAAAAAGGAAACAGGCAAATGAAAAATCCGGAGCCGGAATAAACAATGAAAAAGGTTTTACAGATGATGTATCCGGCAGTGATTTAGATATACCGGGCTCAGAACTTGACGATGACCTGGAAAACATCGGAAGTGAAGATGAAGAAAACAACTTTTACAGTTTAGGGGGTGATGGTAATAATCATTGATAAAGAGAGACGGATCATGAAAACACAAAAAATAAAAAAGGTATTGATTGCCCAGGATTATAATCCAACAGCCCAAAAGGTGGCAGAAGTGGGATTAACAGAAAGCAAATAACATGAAGACAGTAAAAAAAATAGGCATTTGGATGGATCATTCCAATGCGCATCTGATGGATTTCACAAACGATTCAATTGAAACAAAAACCATTGAATCTTCGGCTGCAGCTCCGAATAATGAGAATCGTGTGGTTATGGGAGAAAGTTTCATGCACACAAAGGAGCAACACCAAAATTCTGCTTATTATAAAAAACTGGCCGAAGAAATAAAAAATTATGACAGCGTCCTTCTCTTTGGTCCTACCGATGCGAAAGTTGAACTTTTTAACATATTGAAAGCAGACCATCGTTTTGCAAAAATCAAGATAGAGGTAAAACATGCCGATAAAATGACTGAAAACCAACAGCATGCTTTTGTGAAAAAATTCTTCAGTAAATCAGTGCTGGCGCCATAAATAAAGTGAAACCAGCCTGCATTTTCCTGTTATTGCTTTTGATTTTTCCAATCCTGTACGGGCAGGATGTTCCAAAGCAGAATCCCAGAAAAGTGGCTCCGAATGATACTATTGTACCGGGCAAAGGCACCAGGGAAAAACAACTCGATAAGATCGAACAGGTAAAAATAAAGTTACTTTCCGATTCAGCCGGTAATGAGCCAAGGAAAAGTGCGCTCATCGATACGACTATGCAAAACAAATACGGGGATCTGCTTGATGATGACACTGCATACAATAAAAGATCACACCTTTGGATCCCAGCCGCTGAAGTGCTGGGCGCCGTAACTTTTACATGGGCGCTGGACAGGTACGTGTTAAATGCTGATTATGCACGAATAGGATTCCAGTCGTGGAAAATTAATATTACAAAGGGGTGGGAATGGGATAATGACCGGTTCGGCGTCAATTTTATCGGTCACCCCTACTCAGGAACGCTATCGTATAATGCCGGGCGATCGAATGGTTATAATTATTATCAATCGTTTTGCTTTGCCCTGGGAGGCAGCCTGATGTG
>CAISJJ010000042.1 GCA_903885595.1 uncultured Bacteroidales bacterium | reverse complement strand
GACTCTTAGAGTCTGTTTAAAATTCATTTTGAAATTTGTAACTCCTTGAAAACTATTAGTTTTTCATTATTCAATCTTCACTCATCGTTTTTCATTTTACATTAGTCGTTAACCCAATGAATAGCGTACAATTGATAATTGCCAGTGAAAAATGAATAAAGAAAAATGAATAGTATGTTAAAATTTAAACAGTCTCTTAGTGTAAGAAAATTTCCCAGAGGTTCCCAGAGGTTCCCAGAGGTTCCCAGAGAATACACAGAGGCTCACAGAGATGAAACCATTTATTCCCGTGGCGAAAAAGGCAATCGAGTCCGGCATTGGTGAATAACGGGAATATCCATGGCAATTCAATACCATACGGATTGATTCGCGATGACTAGATTTGCAGGTTGCATTTAGCCAGCAGGTTCCGGAGATATTCTTCTGTTTGCGGAGTTCCCTCTTTTGGCGCCCAGGATGCGAAATGCTTGTCATCGATCGGGCTGAAAGGGCCATCTTTTACTTCAAAGGCAACGCTATCCGGATCCAGTGCAATGATGGTGTGGAAGGTTCGTGCGGGGATCTCGGCGCCAAAGTTCCCGGTTAGCGGGTCAAGCAGGGTATGGTCCGTAATGTCGCCGGATGCATTGAATTCGATGATTGCAATTCTCCCGCGAATTGAGAAGAAAACCTCGCGATTATCAGGGTCTTCGTGTTTGTGAGGCTGGATATACGACAGTGGCTCCATTGCATTGAGCATTCGCTGCAATGAATCAGAATAATTCATATGAAAATTGTGATTCATACGTCGGCGGGGGGAAACCCTCGCCAATGCTGTGGTTTTATCCAATAGCTGGTTGTCGATTTTGATCATTTTTTCATCTGAAAAAAATTCCGCACCTACGGAGCGGAAACGGGTGGCAATATTTTCCGGGGCTACCAAAATAGAGCTCCTACGGAGCTCAGGTCAATTCCATTTCGCTATTTCGCTACCTCGCCACCTTGCTACCTCGCCACCTCGCCACCTTGCTATTTCGCTACCTCGCCACCTCGCCACCTCGCCACCTCGCTACCTTGCCACCTTGCTATTTCACCACCTTGCTATTTCGCCACCTCGCTACCTCGCCACCTCGCTATTTCGTTATTTCGCTACCTCATCATCCCTTAAGCTTTTTATACTTTATCCTGTGCGGTGCATCGTCACCCAGTCGCTTCTTCTTGTTATCTTCATAATCGGAATATGAACCTTCGAAGAAATACATTTGCGAGTCGCCTTCAAATGCCAGGATGTGTGTGGCAATGCGGTCGAGGAACCACCGGTCGTGGGAAATGATCACGGCGCAGCCGGCAAAATTTTCAAGGCCCTCTTCCAGGGCACGGAGGGTGTTCACGTCGATGTCGTTGGTAGGCTCATCAAGCAGAAGTACGTTGGCCTCTTCCTTCAGGGTGAGTGCGAGGTGAAGGCGGTTACGCTCTCCCCCTGACAGAACTCCGCATTTTTTTTCCTGGTCGGCCCCGCTGAAGTTGAATCGGGCCACATAGGCGCGGGCGCTCATGGTGCGTCCTCCGATCTGCATATTTTCGGCGCCGCCTGAGATGACCTGGAATACCGTCTTTTCGGGATCAATGGAGGTATGGCTCTGGTCGACATAGCCTAATTTCACCGTTTCGCCAACCTTAAATGAGCCACTACCGGCTGTTTCGGCGCCCATAATCATGCGGAAAAGCGTGGTCTTGCCAGCCCCGTTCGGACCGATCACTCCAACAATGCCGGCCGGAGGCAATGAAAAGCTCAATCCTTCGAAAAGCAATTTGTCTCCGAACGATTTCGAGACATCGGAGGCTTCAATCACCATATTCCCAAGCCTCGGTCCGTTGGGGATATAGAGTTCAAGGCGTTCTTCCTTTTCCCTGATGTCCTCGCTCATCATCTTTTCGTAGGCATTCAGCCGGGCTTTGCCTTTTGCCTGGCGGGCTTTGGGCGACATGCGAACCCAGTCTAGTTCACGTTCAAGGGTTTTACGCCGCTTGCTTTCCGTTTTTTCCTCCATGGCAAGCCGGTTCGATTTCTGCTCGAGCCACGAGGTGTAGTTTCCCTGCCATGGGATTCCTTCGCCCCGGTCGAGTTCGAGGATCCACCCGGCCACATTGTCGAGGAAATAGCGGTCGTGGGTGATGGCAATAACAGTCCCTTTATACTGCTGGAGGTGCATTTCAAGCCACTGCACCGATTCGGCATCGAGATGGTTGGTTGGTTCGTCTAGCAGGAGGATATCGGGCTCCTGAAGCAGCAGTCGGCAAAGAGCAATCCGGCGGCGTTCGCCACCTGAAAGGTTTTTAACAGATGATTCCGGATCGGGACAACGCAGGGCATCCATAGCCCGTTCCAGTTTGCTGTCGAGATCCCAGGCACTGTGCTGATCGAGAAGTTCGGTGAGTTCACCCTGCCGTTTGATCAGCTTGTCCATTTCGTCGTCTGTAAGGGGTTCCCCGAATTTATTGTTAACCGCCTCGTATTCCTTAAGAAGGCTCACAACCTCCTGCGCTCCCTCTTCAACGATTTGCCGCACCGTTTTGGTGTTGTCGAATTGCGGATCCTGTTCGAGGTATCCAACCGAATACCCAGGTGAAAACACCACTTCGCCGAGAAATGATTTCTCAACGCCTGCAATGATCTTCAGCAGGGTCGATTTCCCGGAACCATTCAACCCGATGATGCCGATCTTGGCACCGTAGAAGAATGAAAGGTAGATGTTTTTCAGTACCTGCTTTTGCGGCGGATAGGTCTTGGAGACCCCCACCATGCTGAAAATGATTTTTTTATCGTCGGACATAATTTAATAATTCAAAATGCAAAGATCAAAAATCAAAGCCACTAAAAAAAAGATCAAAGATCAAATATCAAAACTCAAAACCACAACTCAAAAATTAAAAATGTGATCAAATGACTGCCACCTGTTATCCGTCAATCTTCTCTTTAATCGTATATCGTATATCGTAAATCTCAAATCCCTCTTGTCACTCGTCAATTGTCAAGCAGTTTTTCAATCTTAGCAGTTTCAGCTTCCCAACTGAAGTTTTTCTGAACAAAATTGTAACCATTCAGGGCAATCTGCCGGGCTTTCTCAGGATTGTTGAGCAGCATCAGGATATGTGCCGCATATTCTTTTGGTGTATGTGCCACAAGAATATCCTCGCCATCCCTGGCATTCAAAGCCTGGAAGGCAAGGGGAGAGGTGATGCAGGGAATCTGCATGGCCATGGCTTCGAGGAGTTTGTTTTGAAGTCCTGTGCCAAGTTGCATCGGGGCAATAAAAATGCGGGCTCGTGCATAACATTCACGCATGTCGGGAACCCATCCGCTTACATCCACCCTGGCCGATTTAAGGACCATCACCCGTAAATGCGGGCTGGCACCTGCAATCAGCAAACTCAGATCGTGTTTATGAGGTAAAACCTCCGGTAAAATATTATTAACCAGGAATTCGGCGCTCTTGATGTTGGGAGGATATCCCATATTGCCGGTAAAAACAAGGTCATATTCCTTTGCCAGTTCCATTGGTTTGAAAAATCCTGTATCCACCCCATTGGCCACCACAACAATTTTATTCCGGTCGGGATGGGGGATTAGGTCGCGATCTGGTTCCGAAATGATAATGCGGTTATCAAAGGCTTCGAATGCTTCATGTTCATAACGGAGCAACCGGTTGTATTCAATTTTCAGGAAGGGTCTCATATAAAAAGGAGAGGTGGCCAGTCTTCGCTCAACCCCTTTTGAAAATACATCCTGGTAATCCAGTGTTTTGGGAATTGGTATTCCCTTTACGTATTCCGCAACCCTGATCAGCTGACAAAAAATATGATCTGGTTTATATTGGTCGATAAGATTCCTGATCTTTTTTGCTGAGGAGGCATTGTAAAAATACCCGACCTGCAACGGTTTACCTGAAAAAAGTGTTTTAAACAGGTTAAAGGCAATGGTAAACTTAGAAATAGGGATGATGTGGACGGCTTTCACGTATTTGTGCAGGACAGGGATGGCATCTTCGTGCAATACACCGTCATTCAACGCACAGAGAATAATCTCATGATGTTTCGAAAGATGCTTTATCTGATGAAACGCCCTGAGTTTATCTCCCTTTTCAGTGGGATAGGGTACCCTTGGTAAAATAAAAAATAATCGCATGTGGATATCTAGCAGTGAGCAAAAATATAAAAATCTACGTTATCCCCCGAGTTGTTTATAAAAAGCAACCATTTTTTGGATAAGATTCCTGGCGTCGTATTCTGTTTCAATCAGGTTCCGGGCCCGTTTTCCGATTTTTTTACTAATTTCAGGTTCTTGCACGCATAGGGAGATCATTTCAAAAAATTCGCAAGGGGCATCGGCAATCAGGATGTTGTGACGGTTCGTATAGTTGATTCCTTCGGCGCCAATGCTGGTGGAGATGATGGTTTTACCGGCAGCCATCCCTTCGATGATCTTTACCCTGATTCCGCTTCCCGAAAAAAGAGGGACGATCATAATGGCTTTTGAAACGATAAAGGCCAGGGCGTCTTCCACCTCACCGAGTACGACCACATTGGGGAGATTCAGCGAAAGCAACCAGGCAGGCATTTCACGGCCGGCAAGGTAATATTTCAGTTTGGGGAATTGGTTGTGTACATCGGGCCAAACATTGAAAAGAAACCATCGGATTCCCTCCTGGTTAGGAATCCAATTCATTGAGCCAATTGAGAACAGCGACGGGAATTCTGTTTGAGTGTCGTCACAGTTGTATTTTGCCGGATCGAGGCCGAAGGGAAGATCGATAATTGCCGGGGAATGGAAGCGTGACGCGTGACGCGTGACGCGTGACGAATGACCAATGACGAATGCCCAATGACCAGTGACCAATGACCAATGACCAGTGACCAATGACCAATGACCAATGACCAATGACCAATGACGAGTGACAAATAACGATAGAGATCTAATAAAAGAAATTCGCAGGTTTGTTTCCTGCAGTTTTAATTTTTGATTTGTGGTTTTGATTTTTGAATTTTGATCTTTGAGTTTACTTTGGTTTCTTTCCTTCATCAGTTTCCTGAAATACTCAGCATCCGTTGGGGTTATCGCCATTATTCCATCAACCTCACCGGCAACATCCTGTTCGTATTTTTTCAGGGTCCGGGCCAGGTGGCGGACATACCATTTTTTCAACGGATTCGCTGATTCTTCCGAGACGCGCTGCCAGATCAGATGTTCGATGTTGTGGGCACGCAAAATGATCCTTGCCCGAGAGTGTGCCCTGATGGTGGTGATATAGGGACACATGAAAAGGGTCTCCAGCTGTACGACATCAAAATCCCCGGCCTTCAGGACTGAAACAACCTTTTGCCGGAAAGAATTGGAAATAAACCGCTTTACGTGGTATGATTCGCCTGTAAAAAGGTTGAAGAATGCATCAACAGGCTTCACATGCAAATCAATTTCGATAAGCTCAATTCCTGTTTTTTCCCGGTAAGAACAAGGAACGCTGGCAACATCTATATTGTATTTAAATGAATTTACTGCAAGTACCTTCACCTGGTGCCCGGCATCGGCCAGGCCTTCGATCAGCATATTCATTGCCATCGGGCCACCCTCACGGGGAGGCCAGGGTGATTTGTTGCACAAAAACAGAATTTTCATAACCTTTTTTCAGGAAACCGGAAGAGGTTGGTGAAAAAACGGGCCCAGGCATCCACATCGAACAAAGAGGCATCGTTGGTAGATTTCACGGTGAGAAATACACCGATGGGCATCAACACAGCAGAAGCAAACCAGATTCCCTGCCATGGAGGAACAACCCCTTCGGCAGCATATTTTTCCCCCACAAATGAAATCACCCAGAAAAGGATGAAAAAGAGTGTGGAAATCACCGCAGGCATGCCCAGTCCTCCTTTACGGATGATGGCACCCAGCGGCGCACCAATAAAAAACAACAGAAAACAGGCAATGGAAAAGGCGAATTTTTTATGATATACTATCTGGTGTTTAAAGATCAGTTTGCTTTTATTGTACAGGTTGTCTTCATTGGTTTCAAGGGTTTGTTTGGCCGACACAGCAGCATTTCGGGCTGTTTCAAGAATCTTGCTCCGATCCCCGGCTTTAAAGTTGGCTATAACACCGGGATAAAACCTCCGGAGCGCAACAGGCGAAGCTTTTTTCAGCGTATCCAGATTGGCATAAAACTGCAGGCTGGAAATATAACTCTTATGATATCTTTCCTGTTCAACCGAAAGTTGCAGTCTGATGGAATCAATGGATGAACTAAGCTGGTTGATGTTTTGCATCTCATAATTATTCTTGAAGAGGTTTTCATCCGTACGTGTGAGCTGAAATGCCGACAAATCGAACATCTGGTATTGCTCTTTGAATTCGGTACGTTGAAAAGGCCGGGTTGATTCGTTGTTACGCAAATCGATCCGTTCTTCATAGTTGACGCCATTGTACAACCGGAAAACCAAAAAACGTTTATCCGGTGACAATTCCATTTTTCCCCATTCTGCAGTTGTTAGTGAAACATTTCCCATATGTTTCGTATGATCATACACCATTACATCACGGATGGTGTTGCCATCCTTCTCTTTTTCACCCACCCTGATCACAAACCCTTCGATACCATCGTAAAAAACTCCCTCTTTCAGGTTGAACGCCAGTTTTTTCTCACGGACATCATAAAGAAGAGACAGAAATTTAAGGTTGGCCATAGGCAGAACTACATTGGAAAAATAAAATGCCAGGGCGCTGATGCAGATTGAAACGATAACCAGGGGCCGCATGATCCGGCTCAGGCTAATACCAGCCGCTTTCATGGTCACCAGTTCATAGTGCTCTCCCATGTTTCCGAACATCATCAGCGACGAGAGCAGGATAGCCAGTGGCAAAGCAAGCGGGACGAAAGTAGAGGAAGCGTAAAACAAAAGTTTTACAATAATATACCACTCCAGCCCTTTCCCCACCAAGTCGTCGATGTATTTCCAGAGGAATTGCATCAGCAGGATGAAAAGCGCTATAAAAAAGGTCATTACCAAAGGACCCAGGTAAGATTTTAAAATAAACCCGTCTAGTTTTTTCATGCTTGGCCAATGTTCCTCTGCAAAGATATGTAATAACAATAAAGTATTAGTTGTATTTTTGTCTCTCTGAAAACATTGATCACCTCACCCTAACCCTCTCCTAAAGGAGAGGGAATTCCCCTTCCCCTTGAAGGGGATGGAGAAGGCAGATGAAGGATTCTTGGTCATAACCGGTATGATTGTGCTCAGTCACTATAAATTGTGAACGAAATGAAATTAATCGAAGTTTCCAACAAAAAAACGCGCCGGCAGTTCCTGGAGCTGGTAGAGAAAATATACCTTGACGATCCTTACTATGTAAGGCCTCTGGATGTTGAGGTTGAAGCAGTGTTTGATCCTGACCGCAACAATTTTTTTCAGTATGGCGAGGCCACGCGATGGGTCCTTTTTGATGACAAGGAGGTCGCTGTTGGTCGGGTTGCAGCTTTTATCAATAAACGCAAGGCTTACACGTTCCAGCAGCCAACCGGGGGGATGGGTTTTTTCGAATGTACCGAAAACCAGGAGGCCGCTTTCATGCTTTTTGACCAGGCCCGCAACTGGCTCGCCTCCCGCGGGATGCTCGCCATGGATGGCCCGATCAACTTTGGCGAAAACGATGTCAACTGGGGATTGCTCGTAGATGGCTTCACGCATCCGGGATTTGGGATGAACTATAATCCACCCTATTACAGGAAATTTTTTGAAGAATATGGCTTTCAGTATTATTTTGAGCAGGTATCCAATCATCTCGACCTTACCAAGCCATTTCCGGAACGTTTCTGGAAAATTGCCGAATGGTGCATGCGCAAACCTGAACTCTCATTCCGGCATTTCAAATATGAGCAGGCTGATAAATGCATACGCGACATGAAAGAGGTGTATGATGATGCCTGGAAATTTCACGAGAATTTCACTCCCATGGAGGTGGCCACCCTGAAGAAGAGTCTGGAAAAAGCGAAATCGTTTCTTGATCCTGAATTGATATGGTTCGTTTACCACGAAGAGGAACCCATTGCCTTTTTAATCCAGTTCCCTGATGTTAACCAGATTCTGAAACATCTTCACGGGAAGTTGCATCTGTGGAATAAGTTCAAATTTCTCTGGTTGAAGTACCGGAAAACAATGACCCGGACAAGGATTGTAATTATGGGGGTAAAACCCAAATATCAGAGATATGGCGTGGAATCAGGGATTTTCTGGCACCTGAACGAAATGATGAAGCATAAACCCCATGTGACCGAACTCGAACTGTCATGGGTAGGCGACTTCAATCCCAAAATGCGGGCACTGCACGAATCTGTCGGAGCTGTTTTTGCAAAAAGGCACATTACCTATCGTAAGATTTTTTCGGCGGATGTTGAGTTTCAGCGATCAAACATTATCCCGGTCGATACCAAAGAGAAAGATATGAGGTTGCGTACCGATGAAAAAAAATAGCAGTTCAAATGGTTTTTTTTATAATTTTGTCTTGTCAACATAGTATATTTGTAGCTTAAAAATCTATATTTGTCAATTAAATTTCATTTGTCGAACCAAAAACAAAAACCCATGAAAAAAACTTTACTATTTGCTGTTCTATTATTGATGGTGGGGGCTTTGATGGCTCAAAACCCCAAGTATTCAAACCCAAAACACCTTAAAGGGCAGGCAGTTCCTGCAGTAGCAATTGATAATCCCGGCCTTCCCCAGCAAACCGGAAATTCCCTGACGATGTCAAAATCCACACTGGAGGATATTATCGGCGAAACACGCTACGATGCGCAATCGAACGCAGGTATCCAGAACCGGTTGGTTGTTTGGCCCGACGGATCAATTTCGGCCGCCTGGACAAAAGCACAACTCGAAACAGGTTATACCGACCGCGGAACCGGCTACAACTATTATGACGGCACTGCCTGGGGAGACCCTCCTGCTATGCGTATTGAAACTGTTAGAACCGGCTGGCCAAGTATGGATGCATTGAATAACGGGGAAATTGTTGTCTCTCACCGCAGCGGTACTGCCACTATGGTTATGGAAAGGCGCGCTACAAAAGGAACCGGCAACTGGACCGAAAGCTTTATCCCAAATCCCCCGCCTGCAACAGGTTTGTTGTGGCCAAGGGTAATGACCTCAGGACCAAATAACAACATTATTCATATGCTGGCCCTCACAGCTCCTACAGGCAATGGCGGTGTTGTTTACAAAGGGATGGACGGTGCTCTGTTGTATTACCGTTCGCTCGATGGTGGCGCTACCTGGGATAAAAGTGGAATTACCCTGCCGGGTATGGACTCATTATATCATGATGGATTCAGTGCAGATTCCTATAACTGGGGCTCACCGCACGGGGATACCATCTATTTCGGATGTGGAGGCCACTGGTCTGATACCTTTATCATGAAATCAACCGATAATGGAGAAACCTGGGTAAAAATCCCTGTGTTAAGCAATGCAAACGCGAAATTAGCATCAACGGTTACCTATGTTCCCCCATTCTATTCCTCAGATGGCGCCATTGCCGTTGAGATGGATAAAAACGGGGTTATCCACATGGCTTTTGGAAAAGGTGGTGGTTATATGTCAGGAGGTACAAGCTATATTTATGTGAACGTCAATGGTCTTATTTACTGGAATACCACCATGCCCATGGTGCAGGACAGCCTTGACCTCGATAGTCTCGAAGCTCACGGTAATTTGATTGCCTATGTATTCGACGGACCCAACCCCGGCGATACCATCGTTGCTGCCCCAAGTTACAGGGTTGGGATGTCAAGTCATCCTTCGATCTCTATTGATCAATATAATAACATTTATCTCCTCTACAGTGCTGTAACACCTGGGAACCCGTCACCCGATCCGTATAACTACCGTCATATGTGGTGCAGGGCAAAATTCCATAACAAACCGCAATGGACGCCAATGAAAGACCTTAATGATGGCGTATTTTACCTGTTCTATGAGTTTGCATTTCCAAACATGGCAAAGCGGGTGCTGAATAACAACCTGAATGTGATCTACCAAACCTCAAACCAGCCAGGCTCTGCCGTGCAGGTTACAACTATTCCGGTGCATGATAATTCTTACGAACACCGCGTTATCCCGGTATCAGCCTACTGGCCTACGAGTGTTCCGGAATCGTCTGCCGGTAGCAAAAATTATGTTGGTCAGAATTATCCGAATCCCGTAAAGGACGCTACTTCGTTTGTTGTTAATGTTGACAAGCCTGCAAACGTAACCGTGGAAGTTTCCAATGTGATGGGTCAGCGACTTATGACCATTGACAAAGGATTTGTAAATGGCGGAGCGCAGAAATATACCCTCGACTGCAGCCAGTTTACTTCGGGTATCTATTTTTACACCGTAAAAATCAATGAAGAAGCGTATACCCATAAGATGATTGTTGAATAATCAGAATCTAAATTGTTTTTCAAAAGGCTGTTCCACCCGGGGCAGCCTTTTTTTTATCTCCAGACATGTGTCCACCCCGAAAAGGGGATCATGAGTAATTTCTGGGGTGGGGGTATT
>CAISJJ010000041.1 GCA_903885595.1 uncultured Bacteroidales bacterium | reverse complement strand
TCCACATCTCCACATCTCCACATCTCCAAATTCCCACATCTCCACATCTCCACATCTCCACATCTCCAAATTCCCAAATCTCACCATCTCCACATCTCCAAATTCCCAAATCTCCACATCTCCACATCTCCAAATTCCCAAATCTCACCATCTCCAAATCTCCAAATCTCCAAATTCCCAAATCTCCCCATCTCCACATCCCCAAATTCCCAAACCTCCACATCTCCAAATTCCCAAATTCCCAAATTCCTCAAAGCTTAACCACCTTTACTGTTTCAACCCTGTTCCCCAATATTATTCGCAAAAAATAGACTCCGGCGGGGTATCCTTCCAGGTTAAATTCATACCGGCGCTGGCCCATGAAATCATGGATGACTATTATTTCACCCGGCATGCTGTAGATTTCTGCCCATGTGTTTGAAGGGGCTTCATTGAACTCAATTACGAATTTTCCGTCGGTAGGATTGGGAAATGTTTTAAAGGACAATTCTCCGGTTATCAGCGTTATACCAGTTTCTTCAGTATCGACGTCCGGAACCGGGGGAGCCCGGATGCCGCAATAATTATTGCCGGCAGTGATGTAACCATGCATGTATCCACCATCCTGTACGGTGGTTCCCGGCTGGTAGACAATTTTTAACCCGGCAATCATGGTTGCCATGCCACCGGGTTGCACAAGGAAGGTAGTTCCGTTTCCGGCGACCGATACTGTTTGCAATGCATTATAGCACATGGTCTGGCCATCGGGGATTGAAACATTCTGCACCACAGCGCTATCGGGAATGGTCGATGAAACCCGGAAATCGTTGTCACTGGAATCAGAGACAGGACAGGCCGACAGGCTGGTTATTTTGACGCGGTAATCGCTTCCGGGTTGCTGACCAGCAGGAACAGCCCACACAAAAGATCCGGATGACGGCGTAGAGGCTGTCAGCACCTGGTTGAGGATCCCGCCTTTATACAGTTCTATTTTAAGATTTTCACCGGCATTGGAGCTCCATTCAATCGTATGATCCGATCCCTGCAGCCAGTCCTCACCCCCGTTTGGACTTGCCACGTGCATAAATGGCGCCGGGTGAACTTCGATGGGGTATATGGTTAGTAAACTGATACATCCGTTTTGGTCGGTATAACCTGCAGTAACTGATTGCGGGCCTGTGGTATTCCATGTAACCGTAACATGATGATCAAACGGGGTACCTCCTGCCGTGATCAATCCCCCCGATGATACCGCCCAGGAATAAGTAACCATGCCCGGTTCGGTGAGATAAACCTGGGTTTGAGTTCCGGCACAGGGGTTGGCATTTCCGGTGATAACAGGCTGGAGTATTGGGTTCACCGTCATCGTTATGGCATTGGATGTAGCCGGATTCCCAACGGCACAAGTCGCATCCGATGTGAGGATGCACAGCGCCTGGTCTCCGTTGGCCGGGATACAGGTGAAGACCGGGCTGTTGCTCCCCGCATTGCTGCCATTCACCTTCCATTGATAGGATGGCGTCGTTCCGCCGTTGGTTGGCGTTGCCGTGAAAGTAACACCCGTGCCGGCGCATACAGGATTTGCTGATGCATCAATGGAAACGCTGACGGGCAAATTAATGCAAGACGTAATCAGAATATCATCAATATACCAATGGTTATATTGATTGAGGTCTCCGGAAATGGTGAACGCAACATAGGTGGAGGCGCTGTTGAGGTTGCTTGAAATCGTGGTGTTCACCATGGTTGCGTTAATATCGGTGCTGGTGGTGGCCACTTGCCATGCTTCGTCTGTCCAGTTTATCCCGTCGGAAGATGATTGAACTTTAAGGATGGCGCCGGTACCTGATGCGTCAAGCATATGCCGGAACGATAGGTTCAACCACGACAATCCGGGTGTATATAACGCCGGGGTCACCAATCTGGTAATTCCGGGATTGATGTTCTGATGCATTGACATCAGCTCATTTGCGATTCCTCCCGCATTCGATGAAGCAGAAACCGACCAGCTGTTCACCGTGCCGGTGCCGCTGATCTGTTCGGTCAAGCAGACAGGAAACAATTCGTTATTGAAATTTTCGGTAAACGGGATGGATCCTGTTCCGCATAAAGTTACAAAGGTTAGCTCCCCGCCGTAAAAAGTTCCGGTTCCATTGGTGGCATAAGCCCTGATATGGTAGGTGGTATTTGACGACAAACCGGTGAGCGACGAGGTGAAAATGCCTGTCCCGGATCCGTCGGTGGTATGAAGGCCTGAAATGTCAGGATTGGCAGTTGTACTCCAGCAAAGCCCGCGTGCAGTTACCGTCGATCCGCCACCTGAAGTCACATTACCCCCGGCCGTTGCAGTCGTAAACCCGATGTCGCTGGCCGGAGTGGTGGTAACCGCCGCCGCTTCAAGGGTAAAAGTCAGATCATTGCCAGGGGTTGTTCCATCGGCATTGGTACCGACCAGGCGGAAGTGATAGGGTATTCCGCCCGCAAGTGCGGCGATGTCGGCACTGACAGTTACATCTGAAGACCCTGAACCGGCCGGGGTGACCGGGGTGGCACTGCCATATCCGGTGGTGGTTCCATATTCAAAATGCCAGTTGGTCTCCAGTCCGTTGGGGTTTACGGTTCCATTCAGGGTTGCACCGGTTCCGGTAAGAGCGGTCGCCGCCAGGGTAACCACGGTTGGGCTGCTGCCGAACCGGAATGCGGCGATTTTTGTTTTCCGTGAGCCGCCACTTCCAATATATTCCGTTGTAAACCAGAATGTTTTATCATCGCTGGGGTCCAAAGCCATACAGGAATAATCACCCCAGCGGTTGTAACCAGTCTGGGAGTTGGAACCCACCTGGATTACCTCTTCCGCAATATCGAGAATTCCTGAAGCGCTTGCGTAAGCGCCCGAAGATTGACCGCAATACCTGATAGCCGGGTTCATCGCGGAGCTGGAAACCGAATATCCCAGGCCCAGCTGGCCGCTGCCATTCAGTACGATACTGCCCATCCATCGTGAATGTGCATCAGGTGCATAGGTTCCTGATTGCCGGACTGTCCAGGCTCCGGTGGTTTTCCTGAGTTCGTACCATCTTACTCCGGCATGGTTTGTTGCATCCACATCCACCGTATGGCAACAAACCAGGGTTTGGTAGGAGCCAAAATTACGGTATTGAGGAATGTTCATGATAACCTGGGGGATGGCATCCAGCTTTTGCGTTGTTCCCAGCTGTGGAATATTGTTCCAGGTATTGCCGAAGTTGCTGTCGAAAGAGGGAACGGCCAATTGCTGCGACCGGGTGAAGGTCGAGGATGCAGGGGTGGTCCAGTTCACGGCCAGTTCGTAAATCCATAGCTGATCGCTTCCACCGCCTATGGCATCGTCGTTGAAGGCAATGAACAGGCCGGGTGATCCGGCAGGCGCAAAGGCGCCGTCGTTATCCACGGGTGGAACACAAACGAAACCATCAATGGTAGTAGGCCGCCAGGGATTATCGAATCCGACCATCTGCGGTGCGGCTCCCCCGATGAGCATCTGAGACCGTTCAAAAACGTAGATATCTTTTCCCGAATCGTTGTTGTCGCCCATGTAATATCCATCCTGCCAGATCCCGAACTTCTCATAATCGGGCATATCGGCTACATCAAAGGAATATTTATACCAGGTCCCGGCAGGATCGCTGGTTGTTGACACGGCCACAAGCATATAATCGGTTGCCCCGCAAAGTGAAAATTCAACTGCAAGCCAGCGGCCGGCCTGTTCGTCATAGAGAATAAGCGGATCTCCGTTGTTGCAATTCGATCCGGGAACCCCGCTGAAAAGCTGGTTCATGGCAGTGGGTCCGGCAACCAGGGCGCCCGATTTATTGTAGATTGCATAGGTGGTGTTGATGGTTTGCATATAATGGCCGGGCCCTACAGCGCCATTTGCATCGGGCGGATAGTAGGGTGAAGCCTGTCCTTCGAAGTTTAAAATGGGCGCTCCGGGCGCGTCAAGGGAACCCATAAAGGACTGCCAGGCCGGGTCGGGTCCTTTGGGGCTTGCAATATCGGCAAAGGGGTAAGCCCGTGTTCTCAGTTTCGGGTTCAGCAGCTTCAGATCCGCCTTTGATTTCATCACAGCATATTCATCGGCACTGAGCACGGGCAAATCGCCTAGAGGTGGTGTAATTCCAATGAACTCGCCATGACCGGTGAATTTCGGAAATATTTTATGATCCTGGGAATACAGGTTAAAGCTGGTAAAAAGCCATCCGAGGAAGAAAAATAAAGCAGGGTAAAATCTTTTCATATAGGGAAGATGAATTTTTGTTGACCTGGTTGTTTTTATGTTACACTAAATCCGAAAAGTTCAGGAAGGGCTGTAAATGAATCGCCTGGAGGAGCCAAGGGCAGGGAGCAGGGAGTAATTCAATTATCCAGGTCAATCGCTTTTTCAATTAAAAATTCCATGATCTCTTTTTCAGGAACAGGCTTTCCGATAAATTCAACTGGTTCGGAGTAATCGATATCGGCAAAAAAACTGAGTTGAGCCCGGAACAATTTTTCCAAAAACAACTGGTCAAAAATTTGTGAAGCCCTGGTTGAGATCTGGTGAATATTAAAGTGGTCTTTCAATAAAAAATACAGATCAACATAATCTTTCCATTTCGACCGACGTCCCAGTGCATAGGCTTTCATAGCTGCAAGGTCGAGAAGTTCGGGCAAGCGAATTATTTTTTCAAATTCACAGGGAGACTCTACTTGAAAGGGAAATTCGAAAAATGTAATTTTCACCTCATTCAGGGTCAGGTTCATTTGTTCTGCGACTCTTCTTGTAACAGCATAAGGATAAGGAAACTTATTGATTTTCAGAAGAATATTTTTGTGATTTAGCCTGGAGTATTTAAAAAGATCAAAATCGATTGAACGTCGATGACCGATGTACAATGCAATGGCGGTTCCACCAACAAGATAGAATTCGCGTTTAAAAGATTTCACCAGGGGAAGCAGTCCGGCTTGCGTTGCGCTTAATATTTCCTTATGCATAATGTGCAAAATAGAGCGAAAAGAAATTATAAATTTCTGGAAAATAGTTCATTTTTTGCCGCCCTTGTACTTTCTGAAAAACGCTGGAAACTTTTTTTATTCCCATTAACCTGATGAGTTCCCGGCAATCGGCAAGTGTACCATAATTCAGAATGTGTTCAACCAGCGCTGCTTCACTGACATCCTCCTTCTTCTCATTTGGAATAGACCAGAACAAAGCATTATGATCACGGATAAACTGTTTCAATTCGGGAGTACGCATGAATTTGAATTATTTTTTTACTATCCAACACAAAGTTAACCATAATTTTGCGAAGTTTCACAAATAAGATATGCCGTTTTGTACCAGGGAGCGGGAAGCAGGGAATTCAGGGATCAAGAGGAATTTCTGGGGGAAGGGAATTTCGGATTTCAGATTTCAGATTTCAGCAGGACGGTGCATAATTGACACCTTTCAGGAATACAAGGGCTACTCCGGTGAGTAAACCGGCAAAGAGTGATGCAAGGATGACTAAAGGGAGGTTTGGAATGTGAACCCTTACACCGGCTGTGGCAGGCTGCATGATGGTGAAGGAAGGGGTGGCGGCCTGGATTCTGAATTGTGCCTTTTCGACTTCGCGCGATATCATTCCAACGCGGTCGAAGGCAATTTTATAGGCTGCCTGCAACCGCTTTTCTTCGAGTTCCTTATTGGTCTGTAAGGTTTTACCCTGGCTGGCATGAAATACGGAGATGGCCTGCAGGGCTGCTGTGTAAGCGCTGTCGGCCCTGACCTGCAATTTGTTGATAAATTTCAGGTTTTCGCATGCCTTTGATGTGGCAAACCGGATTACAAACGAGGGCAGGATGTCCACAACTGAATCGGCCACCATTGTTGCAGTGAGAGGATCGGGCATGATGGCCCGGATGGTGAGGGTGTTGCCGGTTCCGGTTTCCGCCATGATTTTGTCTTTTAACCATTGCTGATCCCCCTGGGAATTTTCGGTTTGATTCCCAAAAAACCCGTCGACAGTCTGCAATGTACCTGATTTCGGATCAGGGATGCGGATAGCGCCAACCCGGCTTAGAAAGGGTGAACCGGAAACAATCAAAGGGATCAACTCAGGATTGATGGAATTCTTAACCACCTCCAGAACAGGATTTTCTTCGTCATCCGATTTTTCAGAAAGGAACAGATTGTCAGTTGCTGCTACCGATGATTCAACCATCAGGGTGATCTGCGATTCATACTGAGCCGGAACAAGGTAGCGGCGATAACCATACCAACCCAGGCCAATGATCAGGCACGCGATGATTGCCAGGGTCATTGTTTTTCGACCGGTCCACATCTTATGGATAATCGTTGAAAGATCTATTTCGTCGCTGGTGCGGTTACGGTCAGGATCGAAGGCCTCTTGCATGGTGTAATTTGAGTTCAATTGTCAGGCGGCCTGTGGTGCAAAGAGCAGGCATGTTAGGTACAGACTGGAAGGTGAAGTTGTTCAAACCTTTACCTGATGCAAATTTATTGAAAAAACAACATCAATTACGTTAGGTGAAAATAAAATTTGTTAGGGCACCGGGCTTTATGTATTTTTCTTAACAATGAGCTTATCAATACGATTCCCATCCAGGTCGACGATCTCAAATTCATAATCGCGCCAGGTAAATTTTTCACCGGGTTTCGGAATATGCCGGAGGATACTCATGGCAAGACCGGCCAGGGTATCGAATTTCACTTTGCTTTTATCGAACCCCATGATGTTCAGTTCATAGGCAAATTCGTAAAATGACATCTGTCCATCGGCCAGCCAGCTTCCGTCATCGCGGATATTGATCTGTGGTTCGTCGGGGTTGGGTTCGTTGAAATCGCCCACCAGGGCTTCGAGGATGTCATTGAGGGTAACCATTCCCACCGTGGAACCATATTCATCGACCACCAGCCCGTAATGGATCTTGTTCATCTTGAAGATCTCCAGGGTCTCATAAGCTGTCAGTGTCTCCAACACAAACTGGGCGGGTTTCACCTGGCTCTTGATGTCGAAATCATCGGCGCAGATGTTTTCAAGGAACAGATCTTTGATGTGGATCACACCCAGCACGTTGTCGAGGTCATCGTCGCATATGGGGTAAACCGAATGCAGATCTTCACGCATTTTGGTTCTGATCACATCCGTTGTGTCATGGATATCGAGCCATACCAGGTCGGAATGGTGGGTCATGAGGGAGGATACCTTACGGTCGCCCAGGTGGAACACACGCTCCACGATATCCTGCTCGATCTCCTGCACTTCGCCATCCTCGGCGCCCTCCTGCACCATGGCTTTGATCTCCTCCTCGGTCACCTTCGATTCGGCCGATGGTTTGATACGCAGCAGCCACAATATGCCATCGCTGGTTTTCGACAGCAAAAAAGTAAACGGGTAGGTAATGTAGGTAAAAACAAGCAGGAGCCTGATGGTGGCTTTGGTGATCCCTTCGGGGTTTATCAGTCCGATGCGTTTGGGCACCAGTTCGCCGATGACCATCGAAAAAAAGGTGACCAGGATGACCACAATGGTAATGCCGATCGTATGGCTGTAAGCGGGGCTCACGCCAATTACGTTTATGAAGGCCTCCATGCCGTGTGCGATCTTATCGCTGGAATAGACCCCGTAGAGGATTCCGATGAGGGTAATCCCGATCTGCACCGTGGAGAGGATCCGCGAAGGAGCATTGGCATTGTTGAAGGCCAGTTGCGCAAGTTTGTCGCCATGCCTGGCATCGAGCTCCAGCCTGCTTTTCCGCGCCGAGACGAGGGCAATTTCAGCCATCACAAAGGCGCCATTGATCAGGAAGAGGATGCAAAGAATGATGATTTCAGATAACATGTTCAATGGTTTTGGGACAAACTTACATAATAATCACGATTCATACACGCACCACATAAAAATCAGCGATCCGGCTTATGGCCGGATCGCACCACAGCCTTACTGATTTTTACGTGCTCGAAGCACAATTGTTGATTACCTTTAAGGTAAAAACATGAAAAAGGTCTGTGGTCTTGATGTGCATAAAGATACAATATTTTTATGCATTTTGGCCG
>CAISJJ010000040.1 GCA_903885595.1 uncultured Bacteroidales bacterium | reverse complement strand
AGGAGTTTGGGCCATTGGACAGGGAAGTCAGAGCTTTTCGGGCATTATGAAAAACTCAGAATTGAAGGAAAAGATCCTGAAACTTATTGAGTAGGGCGTTTGATTTTTAGTGAGTTTTTAATAAATTTGTTCTTTATTCGATTTAAGAACAAGGATTAACGATTTTTGATTTTAGAAGTAGGTTGTGAATGAGTTTAATTATTTTTAAATTTGTCCAGGAAATGATTTAAGACCAAGCCTGCCTTTCGCAGGCAGGGATTAACGATTTTTGATTTAAAATGTGACCCATGAATAAGTTTAATTTAGAAGATCGCTTGATTGATTTTGCTGTTTTAGCAGTAGAGATCGTAAATGAAATGCCAAATACAAGAGCCGGAAATCATCTGGCAGGACAACTTGTAAGATCGGGAACTTCACCCGCCTTAAACTATGGAGAAGCACAAAGCGGAGAATCGCGCAGAGACTTCATTCATAAAATAAAAATTGTCTTAAAGGAATTGAGAGAAACACTCAATTGTTTAAAAATAATTCACAGATCAAAACTCTACCAATCTGAACCAAGGATATGTGCAGCCTTAAAAGAAAACAATGAATTGGTTTCTATTTTTGTTAAAAGCGTAGAAACGGCACAAAGAAATTTGCAAAACGAAAAAAAGAAACCGAAAAGTTAAATCAAAATTCATAAATCCTTCATCTCAGGTTCTGATTCAATTTGTGAACAGTCTATATTATCAGACATGTTGGTCATAAGATCAAAAATCACAAATCCTTGTTCCTTGTTCTGAGATCAAAAAACGGATATTCAAATCAGAATTTTAGCGAATAAAGATAGGTTATCAATTCGCCGAATAACGAACTATACCAGCAAAAATATTCCCACAGCAACAACAGCAACCACGGCTATAACTGCGATGATCTTATTGTCGTGTTGCAGTCGGCTGCGGCACTCATTGATATTGGTATTGGCATCCTTATCATAGGGTCTAACTTCCAGGGCTTCTTTATATTTTTTAATGGCAAAGGCATACAGTTCTATTTTCTGAAAATCCTTACCGGCATTCATAAGATCGTTGTAGGCTTTGGTTACAGGATCAAGAATTTCTTCGTGTTCGGCATGTGCTCCCATAGTATTTCATTTTTATTACCAGACAAAGTTATTCAATTTTGAAATAAAAATGAAAAAATCTCAAATCTCAAATAACAAAACACAAATAATTTTTGAAATGCCAAAATACAAAACTCAAAACACAAACAAATACCAATAAGTATTAATCAAATTCCAAACTTTGGATGACACTGTTTGGTTTTTGTTATTTTGAATTTGATTATTATTTGTTATTTGTCTTTTGCAATTTGTTATTTGCACTTTGGACCCTAAAAAAAGAAGCCGGAACTTATTTCATTAAGTCCCGGCTTCTTTAAATAATCAGTAATGCTGCTATTTCTTGGCAGGTTTTCCGGCGGGATATAATACCACGCGCAGGTAATGATCCTTCAGTAAATATTTGGTGGCTATGTCCTGAATGTCTTTCACGGTCATGGCATTCACCTTATTGTTGAAATCGTTGATGCTGCTTGCATCTTGTTTGTTGTAATAAACCGATTCCAGTTTCGATAGCCAGAATTTGTTGGTCTTAATATCTACTTCGCGGGCACGTATGAGTTCT
>CAISJJ010000039.1 GCA_903885595.1 uncultured Bacteroidales bacterium | reverse complement strand
GGTTGTCACCAGGTTAATTACAACAACACAACCAATCCCAACCACCCGGCACTCTCATTTCCGACAACTTGCGACAATTGTCATACGACCAATCCTGGCTGGGCTCCTGCAACCTTTGCCATTCATAGTAATTATTACTTGTTAACGGGAGCTCATACAACAGCCGATTGCAACAGTTGTCACCCAAATGGAAACTACAACAACACCCCCAGCGCCTGCGTGGGTTGTCACCAAACTAATTACAACCAATCCGTCAACCCCAACCACGGAGCGCTGGGCATACCGACCACGTGTGAAACCTGTCATACCACCAATCCAGGTTGGGCTCCGGCGACCTTCCCGATCCATTCAAATTATTATCCATTAACCGGATCACATACCACCGTAGACTGCAGCAATTGTCATGTGGGCGGGAATTACACCAACACCCCCAACACTTGCCTGGGCTGCCACCAGGCTGATTACAACCAATCGACCAATCCCAATCACGGCGCATTGGGCATTCCTACCACGTGCAGTACCTGTCATACTACTAATCCTAACTGGCAACCGGCAACTTTCCCTATCCATAGTAACTATTATGTCCTGCAAGGTGCCCACACTACCGTTGATTGCAGCAATTGCCATATTGGCGGAAACTACAACAATACACCCACCACCTGCTTCGGCTGCCACCAGGCTGATTACAACCAGACAACAGATCCGAATCATGTTGTTGCTCAATTTCCGACAGATTGTCAGTTATGTCACTCACAAAACGCATGGGAACCTTCTACATTCAATCATGACGGACAATATTTCCCGATTTATTCGGGGCAACACCAGGGAGAGTGGAATACATGCGCTGATTGCCACATAAATCCAGGTAATTATAATATATTCAGCTGTATCGATTGCCACGAGCATAATCAGACCAGTATGAATCAGGAACACAGGGGGATTTCAGGTTATGCCTGGAACAGCAATGCCTGTTATTCCTGTCATCCGAATGGAGAAAGTGAGGATAAAAGACCGAACGATATTAAGGATTAAATTTTTTGCTGCAATCCAGGGGATTAGCTTTTTACAGAAAGAATCACAAAGTTTTTCTTTTTATTGCTCAGAAAGAGTGAATTTTTCCTTTTTCTTATAATATTATAACATATTTTAAAAATTTCATAAGTCCCAACTGGGCCAAAAGGTATACTTTTGACTCATAATTTAACCATATTACGTATGAAAAAATCGATCTTACTGATTGTATTAGTGATTCTTATAGTGACATCAAGTGCCCAGATAACACTCGAACACACGTACCCGGCCTCAACAGGCCTTACGCAACTATCTATTTCGGGCTATAAATATTTCATGATGGATTGGACAAATAATCAATGCAAAATTTACAACCTGGATCATTCTATCTGGAAAACAATCAACCTCAGCGTTCCTGCCGGGATGTATCTTTACGATATCAAGTTTGTTTCCGAGAACCTGTTTAACAGCGACAGTAAGGTGGAATTGGCCTATATTTACTATTACTACGACACTTCATTGCTCTTTTACACCTATTATACCAAGGTGGTTAATGAAAACGGGATCGAACTTCTTCCTATCCCGGGATGTGGTTACCTGGAACTTCAGACGTCTGGCACACAAGGCACCAAGATGCTTGCCTATGTGTATGATTATTCTATCGTAAATTATACTGTTAATACCCTGATTTATTCACTTCCAGGGGTTGTGTCGGCAAGCGAAATTCCAGTAGAGGGAAATACCAATCTGAACAAACCCTATCCCAATCCGGCCCGATCAATGGTTACCATCCCTTACCAGCTTCCCAACGGAATAAACACGGCTGAGATCCTGCTGATTAACGGATCGGGCAGCGTATTGAAGAGCTATACAGTTGACCGCACCTACCATGAATTGCTGATTGAAACAGCCGGACTGCCAAAGGGTGTTTATGTGTACCAGTTGAAAACAGGGCAGGGTATTATCAATTCCGGGAAAATCGTCCATGACTGATGTTCCCGGAACCCCGGTTAAGCGTGATGGCACTGCTGACCTGTTGAAAGGGTTTGCCGTGCTATTCATGATTCAGGTGCATATCATGGAGCAATTTGTAACGCCTGATATCTACGATGGTATGATCGGGAAAATATCATTGTTCCTGGGCGGTCCGGTATGTGCCCCGGTATTTATGACCGTAATGGGTTACTTCCTGGCTGTTTCTTCAAGGCCGTTGGCATATTATCTTAAAAGAGGGATCTTCTTGTTTCTTGGAGGAATATTGCTCAACATGGCCCGCTCTGCAAATCTTATCCTGCATATCATGCGTGGTGAATTCATTCTGGATCCATGGTTTTTTATAATGGGAGCCGATATTTTAACTCTGGCAGGGCTTAGCCTGATAATGACCGGCGTTTTGCGGTTGATTTATAAGGAAAGGGCATTTCTATACTTTTTTACAGCGCTGGCTGTTGTTGCCGTCAATCCATTGCTCAACAAGGTTTTGGTAACGGGATTGATTCCATCCTACATTACAGCTTATTTTTTCGGCACTGCCGGATGGTCCTATTTTCCCTTGTTTCCCTGGTTCGCCTATGTGCTTACCGGCTATGCTTTCTGTCTCTTTCTCCGGCAAACGCCGGTCATAAAAAAAATCGATATCCAAAACCATTTTATATATTTCATTCCTTTATTGATCGCGGTAATTCTTACTTTACCTTACGCTTCCGCGATTACGCATAACCTGGAGGGATCCGGAGGGTATTATCATCACGGAATCCTTTTTTTCGGCTGGGTCCTTATGTTTATGACAGCTTACCTTGTGCTGATCAGGCTAATCGATATTTTCAGCGGGGATCAGAAGGTTATCAGGCTGATCAAATGGATGGGACAAAAGGTAACAATTCTTTATGTGATCCAGTGGCTTATCATTGGGAACATTGCAACAATGATTTATAAAACCCAAAACCTGTTTCAGTTTGTGGCCTGGTTTGCTCTTGTGACCGTTGCAACTGTATTGACAGGATTTTTGTTTCAAAATATCCAGAAGAGATATCTCAGGAAGGTCTCAGCGCCACCAGCAATCCGCCGGTGATATAGGCTGCAATCCACCAAAGATAAGCGCCCAGCGAATACCAGTGAAGTCCGTTCGTGACTTTGATTAACCGGTCATTATTCCTGTAAAACCGCCAGATCAGTATGGCATCGATGAGCATGCCTGCCAGTGATGAATAACCCAGAATTCCATGCAGGGTAAATGGACCGCGGCTTGATCCTAGGATCATAAAGGTGGTAGCCATAAGATCAAGAACAACACCGACGGTTAGAAATGAAAGGATCACCCGGGAGATCACCCGTTTCCGTTGCTCGGTGATGATCGCAATACTGTAGCACAACAGCGCTGCCTGTACGATGATGATTCCGGTGAGGGATAAAGTGTTCAGATGGGCTGGTTTAACGGAAAGGGGCAAAGATAAGGAAAATGGGGGAAAGGGAGAAGTTGGTAAGTTGGTAAGTTGATAAGTAAAGGTTCATATAGAAAAAGAGGCGGTCTCGCGATTGCCGAGAAGGCCTCTTTCTCTGATTGAAAAAGAAAATTGCGTTACTGGATCGTACCGGTTGAAATGTTGATAAAGAACTGTTTTCCATCAATCGTAAGGGTGCCGGTATAATTGCCCGTGTATTCAAGGGTACCTGTAAACCCAAAGTTCATTCCGGCGCTGGTGCTTCCGTTTACTACGATGGTGGCGGTTCCGCTTTCAAGCTGTCCGGTGGTTTTGCTCACCTTGAAATTCACCAGGGTTGAGGTCACCGTGCCGGTTATCGAGTTCTTGTTCCCGATTTTCATCGTAAAGGTTCCGTCACGGCCCGATTGACCATTTACAACGTAATAATCACCGGAAAGAAAACCGGTTACATTCATCGAACCAGCGGCGCTTATAGTTGCATTTACGTTCGGTGAATTGTAGTTTCCATTCGCTTCATAGGCCAGCTGAAAATTACCGGGATTTAGAAATCCATACGCATAATTCACCTGGTATTGGTAGGTGATCGCCGCTCCGGGAGTGCTCGAAATGGTAAACGAGGAATCGTACAGGCTCGATTTCAAGACGGTATTCTGCGATAACTCAATTGCATCCTCCACAAGGCTCATCGTACCTGCGTTATCAGTACAAAATGAGGTGGCCATGATGGCGGCCGCTTCTTCGGTGGTTGCGTCGAGAATTGGGGTCTCATCTTTCTTTTTACAGGAGACGGTTAGAAGAACGGCAAAAAACGTGATGGTTAATAATTTCAAGGTTTTCATTTGTCAAAGTTTTTTTTATCATCCGGAACATCTATCATTGTCGATCATGACATTATGAACCTGGTTCAATGGATTGAACCTTTTATGAATTTGTGAAGTTAATAATTTTATTTGATCAGATCATCATTGATAAAACGCTGCTGGGGGTCCCAGAGCAGGAAGGCCACAGGACTGTAATATTGAATGATTTCACGGTTTTCGAATCGTTTCACGATCTGTTTACTGCCAATGAAGTAGAATTTGTTATCGAGATAATCTTTAATTATTCCCGACAACCCGCGTTTCCAGGTGCCAAAGAAGGATGATTTTTCATTCAACAGCTGGCCGATCTCTTTTTCATGTTTATCGGCAATAGTCCATGCCTTCGCCATGATCCGTCTCATTTCATCGCGGCTTGCCTTCTGTTCGGCTTTTTGTTCTGGGCTGTAGGCCGGGATCTCGCTGAAGGAAAATTCAGGCGCCGTGATAATGCCGATCCCTGATGAATTGCGCTGTGACACCAATTGACGAAGACGGTTATTTAACTGGCTCAGCTCTTTCTTTTCTTCAGCTGTGAGGATTTGGTCGAGTTTTACCCTTTGCCCCTGCATAATAGGTTTGACGTTTTTATCGAGATAAGTACGGATATCTCTGATCAGCATGGTCTTATCAGCTTCGGAGGGAGCTTTGAATGACGTCAGCAGAAAGAATCCGAACATCGACAGGACGATCATCCCGACCGTTCCTGTAAGTAATTTTGATTTTGTTTTCATTTTTTTCAGTGTTAAGTTTGAAATTGTTTGTTGTTGGTGATGAGGCAAAATTAGATCACTACCACGTCGGAAAACGAAGATTTTCAACCAACAACCTTAATATTACTACAACCGGATAACAGGGCTTGTTTTGTAGGTTGTTAGATATTTTTTACTGTTGATGGGTGTTTTAATGCAGAAGATTTAATAAATTTGATTCACCCCCGGGTGATTTATATCATTGCCTTGCCTTAACGATAAATTTTTCAAAATGAAAAAGAGCCTATTGATAATCTTAATGACTCCTGCTATTATGACATTTATTTTGTGGAGTTGCAACAAAAGTGACACGCCGGCCGAAGAGGATCATGCCGTAACCACAACAAAGGATATTTATTACGTGGCTGGCGATACCTCACATAAACACATGCTGGATGTTTATTACAAACAAAATTCAGCATTAAGCAAAGTGGTCTTTTTCGTTCCGGGAGGAGCCTGGCGACAAGGGGATAAGGATCAATACGACTCGATGGCAGTAATGCTGGCCTCCAGGGTTTGCTCTTGATGGTGAAAATTTTTATGCAAAAATGATTAATATCGGTGGAATTACCGTGAATATCAAAAAACTGTACCAGTCTGATTATTCAAATGAAACATGGCAAACCGCTACAACACTGGCAGCAGCTGAACCTGCTTTGGCCGATTATATCGGACATTATGCCGAGGTTGTTGCGATAAACAAATATGATCATTTAGAAGCGCCAACCAAATGGATCGTAAATTTCATCGGCAATAGTCCGGTAAATTGATGATTATGTCGTATAAGAGGTTTCCGTTAGTGCACTCCCTTGCTAATGTTCGGGTTGCAAAGGTTGATTCGTTTCATTTTTAAAAATTGTGCAAATGCAGTTGACGAAAAATTTTTTTTCACGGATGGGCCACATTGGGTTTTGGATCATCTTTCTTTTCATCAGCATCTTTTTCTTTTCCAATTTCTGGTCCCTGAAGATCTCCATTTTGCGGGCCCTGCTGAATGGCTCATTATTCATTTTAGTGTTCTATGTAAACCTGATGTTGCTTATCCCTTTTTTTTGGGCACGGAAACGCTATTTCCTTTATGTTTTGACCAGCATTGGCCTTTTTGCCATCTTCTTTCTCTTGCGGATTTTGTTTCGGGATACCCTGTTTGGTGAACCGGCCGGGATCATAAGCGCCAGCAGACCGCTCCAGAGTGAGTTTCTGATCGTCACAAGTTTTCTCTTTATTTTTGGGCTCAGCATATTTTATGAGCTTGTCAGGAATTACTTCGAGGCAGACAGACGCAGCAGGGAGATTCTCCGCCAGCGTGATGAAGCGGAGTTGCAGATGCTGAAGTCGCAGGTAAATCCGCATTTTTTGTTCAACACATTGAATAACTTATACACCCTGGCGTACACCGGTTCCGAAAAAACGGCTGATGCCATCATGTCGCTCTCAGAGATCATGCGGTACCTGATTTACGAAGCAGGGGCGTCAACGGTTCCTGCCGAAAAGGATATCCGCTTCCTGACCAATTATGTTGCGCTTGAAAAACTGCGGATTGAAGATCAGTCAAAAGTTTCGCTTGTCATTGAAAAACCGGCGCCGGGAATGATGGTCGCACCGCTGATCTTCATTGCTTTCGTCGAAAATGCCTTTAAACACAGCGGGATCGACTTTGACCCTGAAGGATTTATCCAGATTTTCCTGTCGTTCAGGTCAGGTGAGATTTTCTTTTCCATTGAAAACAGCATCCCGGCAGGGGGCGTTTCCGGAAAAACCGGTGGTGTGGGTCTGCCCAATGCCCGGTCGCGGCTTGAGCTTATGTATCCAGGCAGGGTTAACCTGGATATTAAAAAGTCTGACCTGGTTTATACCGTATCTTTAACTGTCGCGTTATGAATTTACGATGTCTTGTTGCCGATGATGAGCCACTGGCGCTGAAGCTTATTTCGGATTATATTTCCCGGATCCCGCATCTTTCGCTGGTTGCGACTTGCAAAAGGGCAACCTCCATTCCCGGGTTTATCGGGCAGATCGATCTGCTGTTTCTCGACATTCGTATGCCGGGACTTACCGGGCTGGAGCTGCTGCGCTCGCTGCCCGAAAAGCCATTGGTCATTCTGATCACCGCCTATTCGGAACATGCGCTGGAAGGGTTTGAACTCGATGCAGTTGACTACCTCGTGAAGCCCGTCACTTTTGAACGGTTTTTCCAGGCTGTCAACAGGGCCACGCACCAATATGAACTCGAACATCGGACTCAAGGCATTGCCCATGATGAACCACCTGCAGCGACCGATCTGCCTGTCAGGGATTATTTTTTTGTGAAAAGCGGGTATAAGTCGGTGCGGATAAACTTTGATGAAATTTTATATGTGGAAGGATTGAAAGAATATGTGAGTATATACACTTCGGGAGGCCGGAGATTCGTCAAACTGGCCGCCCTGAAAGACATGGAACGGATGCTGCCGCAATCACAGTTTTTGCGCATCCATAAGTCGTACATCGTGGCGATCAGCAAGGTAACTGCCGCATATGGCAACAACATTGACATTAGCCAGATCAGTTTACCGGTTGGCCGGATGTATAAAGAAGAGGTGATGAAGGTGTTTTCATAGCAGCGTCAGAGATTGGTGAAATTTAAGGGGCGTCAACCCCATTTGTTTTAATTTTCCACTTGATTAATGGGGCTAAAGCCTGTGATTCACATTATTGAAAAAGCAAATCAGAATATGAAAAAATCATCTGTCATCACCGGGCTGCTTTTTTGGCTGTCATGGTCCCTTCTGATACCAGGAATATCCCTCAGCCAGAACAATCCCCCGTTGCAGGTTATCGTTTATGATTCCGCGGCAACATCCGGGTATATTTTCATGGTGCCTTATATCTTGTCACCACCATACGTGTATGATCATCCGCAAATGATCCTCGACAGGTATGGAAACACAGTATATTACCGTGTTTTTCTGAACGGGGGGATCGCGGCAACCACAGCCGATTTTAAACTTCAACCGAATGGCCTGATGAGTTTTTATTCGCCGGTACTGGGTAAATTTTACCTTATGGATTCCACCTTTTCGGTGATTGATTCTGTAATTGCGGCGAATGGCTTTGGAACCGACACCCATGAACTGCAGATCCTTGACGATGGTCATTATCTCATCCTGGGGCGGGAAATGCGCGTGATGGATCTCCGCAGTTATCGCTGGTTCGGATCCTCCCACAACCTGCCCGGCAGCCGCACTGCAGAGGTAACCGGTTCGGTGGTTCAGGAACTGGATGAAAATAAAATTCCGGTTTTTGAATGGAAATCACACGACCACTTCGAATTCGGAGACGTTGATTCGGTCTGGCTGAGCAATCCGACCTCTGTTGACTGGACCCATTCAAATGCCCTGGAAAGAGATTTCGACGGCAACATCCTGCTCTCATCCAGGCATCTGAATGAGATAACAAAGATAAACAGGAACAACGGGAGTATTATGTGGCGGTTTGGAGGAAAACACAACGAATTCACCTTTGTGGGGGATTCGATTGGATTTACCGGGCAGCATGACATCCGAAGGCTGACCAACGGACATGTCACGCTTTGGGATAACGGACAGTACACAGATCCACCGATAGGAAGAGCGCTGGAATACAGTCTGAATGAAACTGCAAAAATTGCGACACTTGAAATGGGGTATATCCAGGACTCCGGCATGTTCAGTTATGCCATGGGAAATCATCAGCGGTTGCAAAGCAATGACCGGTTCCTGACCTATGGTTTCATTACGCCTCCTTACCCGATGGTGGCGCATATCAAGCCAGACAGTACGAAGGTTATGGAGATTTTCGGACCACCGGGCTATGGCTGTTACCGGGCATTTAATTATGAGACATTGCCTTTTGCGATCAACCGCCCAGCTGTTCATTGTCAGAAAACAGGAGAGGTATGGTACCTGATAGCCGATCCCGGGCATACCGAATATCTTTGGTCGACCGGTGCAACCACCCAGTCGATTCCGCTGACCGCAACAGGCCGGTACCAGGTTTTTGTTCCTTACGGAAACGGCGGTCATGTTGGTTCAGAAGTAATTGTGGTGAAGGATCTGACAAATCCATGTGGTCCCGAACCAGTTCCCACAACCAGGACTGTGCAGGGTGTGGTGGTCTCCGATGGTCAGACTAAATGCTTCGATGCTACGCAAACGATTTATGTCGCGGGAAATGGAACAGATTTCGGCGTTCAGAACGGGGGCAGTGCAACCTTCATAGCGGGTCATAATATTATCTTCTATCCGGGAGTGGTCGTTAATCAGGGAGGTTATCTGCACGGAACTATCACATCCGACAACCAATACTGTGCGATGCAATCTACTTCACTGGTCAACGTAAAGGCAGGAAAGGAAGAACCAGTTGCTGAAGCCAGTTCTCCCTTGTTCAACCTTTATCCAAATCCGGCAACAGGATCATGTACGGTCGAAACCAAAGGAATTGATTTCAGGGAGAAGATTGTTGTTGACATCTATGCCATGCATGGAATTAAGATCTTCTCAAAAACAATGACCGGTTCGATCAGTTACCAACTGTCAATTCAACAGCTCCCTGCCGGACTATATTTTGTAAGAATAGTTGTTGGTGGAAAAGTGGAAACACTAAAACTTGTGAAGCGGGATTAAACAAGATTAAAATCCTGATCCCGCTGCCGGTGTTCAAATCCCGCCTCTCTTATCGCCTGCTGGATACCGGCTGCATCAAATTTGTGTTCTGCACCGGCAACACTCACCACATTTTCTTCGATCATGATGCTGCCGAAATCATTGGCGCCGGCGTGAAGACATAATTGTGCCGTTTCCTTCCCCACAGTCAGCCAGGAGGCCTGGATATTCGGAATGTTGGGTAACATGATGCGGCTGATGGAAATCATACGGATGTATTCTTGAGGGGTAACTTTATTATGAATTCCTGATTTTTCCTTCAAAACCGTGCGGTCATCCTGGAACGGCCAGGGGATGAAGGAAAGGAATCCTTTGTGACCGGCAGGCTTTTCAGATTGTGTGGTGCGGATAGCGACAAGATGCTCCAACCGCTCCTCCAGGGTTTCTATGTGACCGAACATCATGGTGGCAGAGGTCGTGAGGTTCATTTCATGGGCAGCCCGCATCACACCGAGCCATTCTGCCGTGGAACATTTCGCCGGCGATAATATTTTACGAACCCTGTCGACCAGGATCTCTGCCCCTGCCCCGGGTAAACTATCGAGTCCGGCTCTTACCAATCGCTCCAGAACTGTTTTAAAGGAGAGATTTTCCTTTTTGGCCAGCCATGCAATTTCCGGCGGACCCAGGGCATGCAGGCGGACATCCGGATATTTTTCTTTAAGTTCGGCAAAAAGTTTTTCATAAAAAACAAGGCCCAGCTTCGGATGCAACCCGCCCTGGAGTAACAGCTGTTTCCCGCCCAGCCGTTTCATCTCTTCAATCTTGATGCAATATTCGGGGATGGTGGTTATGTAAGCCTCATCGCTGCTTCCTGTCCTGTAAAAATTACAGAATTTACATCCTGAAAGGCAAACGTTTGTGATATTAACATTACGATCGATAATCCAGGTTACATCGCTGTCAGGGTGAAGCCGTTTTCGCAACGCATTTCCAATCAGCATGATGTCTGCTAACGGCAGCTTTTCGAAAAGGAGTTGGCCCTCTTCGATGGTCAGAAATTCAGCATGAAGCGCTTTGTATATCAGGTTTTTGGTATCCATTGCAAAAGGTTGCAGGCCATGATTTAAACATCCGGGCCACGAAATATTCCTAAATTTGTGCGATTAATCCGGTTCAAAAATACATAGAATCATGATCCCATCCATCATCCTTACCAGTAAAGAACAGGAACTGCAAGATCTTGTGGTTGTTATAACAAAATTTTCTAAACTTCCTGCAGGACTGTTCAATGCTGCAGAGAAAAAATTCATGAAAGAGCAGGTTGAAACCCTGAAACATGATGTTGTCTCCTATAACCGCATGGGGTACTGGGTCTACCTGTTTTTTATCAGGGAGGAGCAAGATTCTTCCAAACGGTTGGAAGCTTGCCGGAAAGCCGGAGATAAGGTAGCCGGATTTCTCAATGCACAAAAATCATCACGGGTTGCCATTTTTGATGCCGAAGGTAAAAGCCTTGAAATATTGGCATTTGCCGAAGGAATGGCACTCGGCTCCTACCAGTTCCTGAAATATAAAAAGGATAAGGAAAATATAAACACCCTGAAGGAGATCGAAATTTACTCCAAATCCCTTGAAGAATCTGAAAATAACCCATTTGTCCCGCGTCCCGTGTCCCGCGTCCAGCTTTCCGCGGCTCATGTCCCGCCGCCCGCCTCCCATGTCCCGCGTCCCGCGTCCCTCGTCCCGGATTTAAACATCCTCATCCAGTCTGTCGCCCATTGCCGCGACCTGATCAACGAACCTAATTCCTACCTGACGGCTACTGTTTTTTCAAAAGAGGTAGAAAAGATGGCCCATGATTCAGGGGCACATGTGGAGGTGTTGAACAAACAAAAGATCGAAGCCCTGAAGATGGGAGGCTTGCTTGGGGTTAACCAGGGCAGCCATGAACCTCCCACCTTCACAGTGATAGAATGGAAACCGGCTGATGCATTGAATATCAAACCTGTCGTTCTTGTCGGAAAAGGTGTTGTGTACGATACCGGCGGCATGAATATCAAGCCGGGCGATTCGATGCTGAACATGAAAGACGATATGTCGGGCGCTGCTGCTGTGGCATCGGTGGTGTATGCCATTGCAAGGGCAAAACTCCCTGTTTATGTTGTAGGACTCATGCCTGCCACCGATAACCGTCCAGGGGTACAGGCGCTGGTTCCGGGCGACATCATCACGATGCACAACGGCATGACGGTTGAGGTGCTGAATACCGATGCCGAAGGGCGTCTTATCCTGGCCGATGCTTTAAGTTATGCAAAGAGGTATGACCCGGCATTGGTCATTGACCTCGCTACCCTCACCGGGGCAGCCGTGCGTGCTATCGGGATGTTCGGTGCAGTGGCCATGCACTCGAAAGCGCCGGAAGAATTGGAAAGGCTTAAGAAATCAGGATATGATGTTTACGAGCGCCTGGTTGAATTCCCGATGTGGGATGAATATGGCGAGCAGATAAAATCGGATCTCGCCGACCTGAAAAACCTGGGTCCTCCAGAGGCTGGTATGATCACAGCCGGAAAATTCCTTGAGAAATTCACCGATTACCCCTATATCCATCTTGACATTGCCGGCCCGGCTTTTATTGACAAACGCAGTTCTTACCGCGGACAGGGCGGCACCGGGTTTGGAGTGAGGTTGCTGTTTGAGTTTGTACGGAGGATGGCGGAGGAGGAGCTGGTAAGTTGGTAAGCTGGTAAGCTGGTAAGCTGGTAAGCTGGTAAGCTGGTAAGCTGGTAAGCTGGTAAGCTGGTAAGCTGGTAAGCTGGTAAGCTGGTAAGCTGGTAAGCTGGTAAGCTGGTAAG
>CAISJJ010000038.1 GCA_903885595.1 uncultured Bacteroidales bacterium | reverse complement strand
TTGTCGAAGAGCCCGGTTATTTTACCGCTTCCCACATCTATTTTAAGGCGATAAAAATCATTTTCCATCACTCCGCTGAATGATTTTTCTCCCGGAATAAGGCGTGGTTTGGCTTCCACTTCAATCCGGTAAATGCGAAAACCCAGGGGCGGAACATCTTTTACATGTAGCATCCACCAGGTTCCCTCTTCACGGGTTGAAACGGGTTGAACCGGCATCGCACGGTTGTCGAAGTCAATTATCCGAAATGCTCTGTCTTTTGGTAACAGCTGATGATCAATATAAATCAGGGTATTCCCCGAACGGCTCCAGTTCAGCGTATTGAAAATCGCAATGGTTGGTAAATCTGATTTCGGGATGAACGACTGGACCTGTCCCATCACCTCCTCGCGCAGAATGCGGTTTTTCTTTACCGCGCTCCACACATAGGATTCTTTTTCGCCAAGTTGCACCACGCTGTTCTCGCACAGCGGATCGGTAATGCTTTCGGCTGCCCCGAAGGTATGTTCATCGTAAAAGGCAATATCATCGGTGATCTGTGACTGCAAATCACGAACAGGTCCGACGGTTTGCGCACCCATGATGGCCGACATGGCCATCAAACCCTGGTTGGCAATATAATCGGCATGTGCCGTGCGGGCATAGGCTGTTTGTATTGCGGCTGATCCGAATCCATCCATCCACCAGTCGGGCCATGCACCGCGGATAACCGGCAACTCCCCGGCATGGTTATTCTTCATGTAATCCATAAATTCGGAAAGGGTTGCCAACCTCAATTTTGGCCAGACATAAACTTTATTCCATTCCGCTACCAGTTTGCAGGCGGTGGTCGAAGGCGGGGAATTATCGGTGAGGTATCCGCTGAACTGAATTGCATAGTGATCGAAGGGATAGCCCTTACTTGTAATATCCTGGAGATGAAGAAACAAGCCCTTCCCGAACGTTTCGGGGCTGCTCAGAATCCCAAGTGAATTTGCCCACATATAATGTTCGGGCCGGTTTACCATGATTCGGTTTCCGGATGGAGACTTCCACCAGAAAGTGGTTGGTTTGTTAAAAGGTTTGAGTGCCCGGTGGGTATTCTGTGCCATATTCAGGTATTCGATCCCGGCACCGGAAAGATAATCGGTTAAACACCAGGGAACTCCGTTTATATCGCTCTGCATTGCAGCCTTCACCGGAAACCCCTGTTTTCGAAATTCGCCGATGGGCTGAAGTGTTACAGCAATCATTGTTTCATCTGCCAGATCCGATGAATTCAGGTACAACCCGGTAAGCTCGATCCGGCCCTCTTTTACTCTCTTGCGGAGCCGTTCAACCTGCGACACCGGCCGTGTTTTCAGGTATTCCCTTACTGCCCATGAAGTTTCGCAGGTCCAGCGAAACCGGGCATCATCGGGCAATGAATCGGTTTGATCACAAAAATCGAGTGCATAATCAATATAACGCAGATGGTCGGGCAATATTTCCGTTTGGGGGCGTGTGTAACCAATATCGGTGTGGGTATGCTGAACCAGGAAAATAGTGAAGTGGCGAGGTTGCGAAATAGTGAAATTTCTGCTGTATGACTGTTCCCCGGATATTGAAATTCTTGCTGCATGTTCACCTGGCGGGGTGTTTTCAGGCAGCAAAACTTTTACTTCAGTAAATCCAGCTTCAAGTAAAAATTTCGATTCCTGAGTACCAGCCACCTGGAGTGTTCCATTCACCGGTTCGCCCAAATGGACAAACTGGAAAACCACCGGGATGAAATTCCCATGATCACCCCTCACCAGTGCAGGAACCTGCCTGATTTCCAATTTTTCTTCAACACCTGCTTCAAAGGTCATATACCATGAACGGCTCTCTTTCGACTCTCCGACAATGCGGATCCGCTGTGGCTTGCCCAATTCGATCATCGAAACAGGCAGGTTAAGCTGGGCATATCCCATCGGGTCGCCGTATTTATCCAACATGGTTGTCCTGAAGAGCAACGACGAGCCTTTGACCCCTTCCACCTGAAATGGTTTCATTTCCGAAACCAGCGGGTTTGAAAAGGTAAGACAGTAATTGCCGTTGACAAACAGTTTAAAGTTGTGGCTGTCGGTATTGGCGTCAATACCAAATATCCACATAAGTTTCACTGTCAATTCTGAATAACTTGCGGGAATAACCTCGGTTTCCCATTCAATGTACTGAACCGAATCGATTGACCTGAGCAGAAGAGAAGATGTAACACCAGGTTGCGGAGAATGATAAATAAAGCCACCCCCTTTTATTGACTTTGCATATCCTTTGAAAAAACGGCCAGGCCAGCTGCCAGACTGTGCATATGTAACGTTACTTACCAGGAAGGAAATACAGATAATAAAAAAAAGAAAGCGGGAGGTACTCATGGCAATACATCTTTAATATTGTTATTATTGATTCACAATTGATTGAGCATAATCATACCAGTATTCCATCTCAATGGGTTTGTCATTTTTGACCCAAACCCTTTAGGGCGGTGTCATCAGGACTCAACCCCCTTCCCCTAAACACCGCCCCTCCATCTCCTCCAGTAAGAAGGAGCTGAAGAATGAGGTCATTTATTATACATCCCTGAAAAAGGGTTCTTGTAAGATTGCGATTAATCACTTTCCCAAACCGTAAAAATAAGAAAATACCTGGCTGGAAGAATGTTTAATATCTGAATTACACATATCGGTTCCCGACTTTATATTATCAGAGACCCTGTTAATGAAAAACTTAATGTTGTACCTTTGTGGTCGAACTTATAAATACACCCCAATGAAAAAATTGTTCTTACTTGTTTTAATCGTTTTTTCGACTGTTTTTACGTTTGCACAGACAGAGAAATATTCAAAAGTCAAAATTTATACCGATGAACAGGGATTGCAGAAACTTTCATCGCTTGGGATAGCCGTTGATGAAGGCGTTTTCAGCAAAGGCATGTTTTTTATTTCAGACTTTTCAGAAACAGAACTGAGGACCATCCGTTCCAATGGTTTTAAGATGGATGTCCTTGTTGATGATGTGGTTGCGGAATATTTGAAGAAAAATGCAGAGTGGGGCGATAAACCGCTGGAAGGTGACCCCGCATTATCACGCAATTATCCTGTCCCTTACGAATTCCAGTTGGGTTCAATGGGAGGACATTGTACGCTGGATCAATTTAACAGTAACCTGGATTACATGTTTGTCCACTACCCCGCCCTGATCACCGAGAAAGTTTCCATCGGTCAATCAATCGAGAACCGGCCCATCTATATGGTGAAATTAACTGGCGAAGCCCAGCAAAACCCCAAACCACAGGTTCTTTATACCGGTCTGCACCATGCGCGCGAAGGCATCGGAGCAATGCATCTTATGTTCTATATGTATTATCTGCTCGAGAATTATGCAACAGATCCTGAGATTAAAAACCTTGTAGATCATACTGAAATGTATTTTATTCTTGTTGTGAACCCTGATGGTTACAGATACAACCAGACCACAAATCCTTCGGGAGGGGGAATGTGGCGTAAAAACAGGCATAACAATGGTGGAGGCAGTTACGGGGTTGACCTCAACCGCAACTATGGTTATATGTGGGGAGGAGATGGTTCATCGGGGTACCCCGATGATGAAACCTACCGGGGAACAGCTCCTTTTTCAGAACCCGAAACGCAGGCTTTAAAAGCTTTCTGTGAAAGCCATAACTTCGGAACAGCGCTTAATTATCATTGTGTTGCCGGTTTATTACTCTATGCCTGGGGATATACATCAACCCCTTCTCCCGATAATGACCTGTGCCATGCGCAGGCAGCCTTAATGACTGCTGAAAATAATTATACATATGGTCCTGGCTGTACCACCATATATGTAACATCAGGAGGTTCGGATGACTGGATGTATGGCGAACATACAACAAAACCCAAAATTCTTGCCTATACACCCGAAATTGGCGGGAGCGGATTCTGGCCTGCAGTGAATGAAATCATCCCGCTATGCCAGGAGAACATGCTGCAAAGTTTGTTAGCCGCCAGGTTTGCTGGCAATTACGGCTCGGTAAGAGATGAATCACCAGCCCTTATTGGTCAAACCACAGGATATTTGAAATTCAGTGTCAGCCAGTTGGGTCTTGACACCAATACATCCTTTTCCGTTTCCATTACCCCGCTGAGTGCCGCCTTCACAGGTATCGGTGACTCTGCGATTCTGGGTGGGATTTTTCCCGGGCAAACGGTTGCTGATTCGATCTCATTCACCCTCGATCCGGGGATTCAGAGTGGAACGGTACTCTCTTATGTTCTGAACCTGAATGATGGCTCATCTGTTTCGATGGATACGATCCAAAAGATTTTCGGGCAACCCGTCGTGCTCTTCAATGATATGTGCAGTACACTTGGCAACTGGACACCCGGAGGCTGGGGTATCTCTACCTCCAGCTACCATTCCGCGCCTGGTTCTATCACTGATTCCCCAAGCGGAAATTACCAGGATAATATCAATAAATCTGTCACACTTACCAACACGATTGATTTAACGACTACCAGCTATGGTTTGCTGAATTTCTGGGCTAAATGGGACATTGAAGCTGGTTATGATTATGCGCAGGTGAAAATTTCGACAAACGGAGGCTCCACATGGACGGCGCTGACCGGCAATTACACCCATCCGGGAACATCGTCACAGTTACCCGGTCAGCCAGTTTATGACGGTATCCAAACCACATGGGTTCAGGAAAACATTGATCTGGCTCCCTACTTAGGACATACCATAAAACTACGGTTTACTTTGGCCAGTGACGGGAATGTGACCGGTGACGGATTTTACTTTGACGATATATCTGTTATCACCATTGGCGCCCCGACCGGCCATCTGGTCAGCGGCTTGATTTCTTATCCCAACACTTACAACACACCATTAAGCGGAATACAGCTCAATCTGAAGAATGGCGCCGGCAATGTCGTCGGCTCAACTTTAACAAACGCTTCCGGAAATTACTCCTTCAACGGAATTGCAGATGGCTCCTACACATTAGAAGCCTCTGCGGCCAAACCCTGGGGTGGAGTAACTGCGGCGGATGTGCTTCTGTACAAAAAACACATTGCCGGTATTTCACCTTTGTCAGGTATTTTTCTTGCTTCGGGTGATGTGAATGGAAGCGGTTCTGTAACTGCAAGCGATGTCCTCCTCGTTCGCAAACGAATCATTTCGATGATTACCACCTTTTCGGTTGGCGACTGGCTGTTCAATCCCGAACCTGTGACAGTGAGCGGAGGAAATGTTACCCAAAGTTTCAACGGTTTGACTTATGGCGATGCCAACGGATCATACCAACCGGTTTCATTGAAAAACAGCAATGGGGATATTGCAACCGAAGGCAACATCACTATCGGTTCAACAGAGGCGAGACCTGGTGAACTTGAAGTCCCTGTATATGGCTCATCAGTGAATGATTTAGGCTCTTTCCAGTTTACCATCCGGTATGATTCTAAAAACCTTGTATTCAAAGATATTACCGGTATTTACCCGGGATTGGAATCAATTCTGGTAAGTTCTCCGGAACCTGGAACCCTTACCTTCATTTGGGCCGCAGATGAAAATGGAATAAATATTTCGCGGAATTCCATGTTTTCCATTGTGTTTATTTCAGGGTCCTCTAACCCTTCCGAAATTGCTTTTTCAGATGTTCCTGTTCCAAATGAGTTTGGAGATTACGACGGGAACCTGTTTGCTCCGGCTCTTAAATCAGGTAGCATTGGAAAAGAAAGAGGGTCGGCTGAAACAAACGACAATGGGTTCATTGTGTATCCAAATCCAGGTCATGGACTGTTTACAATCAACTCGGACAGAAACGAAGCAGGGATGATCAATGTTAAGATAACCGATCAGATGGGTAAAGCGGTATATGTGCAAAACGAAATTATCCTCAAAACCGGTTCCGGTCATACATTCGACCTCAGTTTCCTGTCAAAAGGCATCTATATCCTTTATATTGAAGGAAGCACTCAATCAATCAATAAAAAGATCATCATCCTGTAAGGGACGTAAATACATTGACCTTCTGTTCAATTGATTTGAACATCTTACGGTAAGAAAATGCAATGCACCCCTGAAATGTAACAAACATTTCGGGGGTGTGATGCATAAAAACCGAAGGTCCCTATTTCGGGAAAAATTAAATTCTGCTATTTTTTTAGCGGAATAACCTCGTAAACAGTAGCAGAAACAATATTATTGGCACTGCAGGTGGCCCAGTGATCAATTTCAGGATCCGGGAACTGCCAGCCTTTAGGCCTCATGATCCAAATAGTTCCCGGTGGCGGTTTTCTGGCTGCATCCTGTTCAACAATCTTTTTCATTACATCGAGAGGTGTGTGTACACTTAATAAGATGTTGTTAACTGCAGCATTCCAATTTGCCGTTTGATTTACTACATTTAGTGTTGCCATTTTTCCTGATTTTTGTTTCTAAAAAAATGAGATCAATTCATCTTACTAAATTAAAAAACATTCATAATAAAAATACATATATTTGATAGGTTTAATTTATTTTATTAAATGCCCGGCTAATTGAATTGATGCAACCCACGAATAACAGCATGTGTAGCCCATTTGACTGCAGAAATTAAAATTATAATCAAATGCAAAAAATCAAAATCTTTCTACTGACTGCGCTTATGGGATGGTCATCACCTATGATCTCGTCGGCACAAAATGCCATGCAACAGGCTAACTCATCCCAATATAACATTCGAAAATGGACCTACAGAAGCGGTATATCTTTAAACATTTATGCCATCTGCCAAACTCCGGATGGATTTCTTTGGCTCGGCAATGAATTTGGCATCACCAGATTCGACGGAATGAATACATTTTTATTTGACCGGCGAAATTCAAAAGAGATGACCGAAGATTTTTGCCTGGTACTCTATCTCGCCTCTGACAGTGCGATGTACTGCGGGATGAGCAATGGGTTGGTACTTCAATATAAAAACAACAATTTCACCACTTTGGGAAGCAAGGAGGTGTTTCATGGAAAATCTATCCAGGCTATCTGTGAAGATAATGGGGGTAATATCTGGATAGCACCTGATGGCGCTGGCCTGCTGAAATTCAGCAAGGGGAGGTTTTTACAATTCAATAAAAGCAATGGACTTCCTTCCGATAATGTTCTTACAATTACCCGGGGAACAGACAATGAAATGTGGATTGGAACTGATTCGGGGCTCTGTCGCTACAGGCAGGGGAAATTTGAAACCTTCATCGCACAAAATGGACTTACTTCCAACGTTATAACTGCCATTGCCATGTCAGATGACAATGTGATGTGGGCAGGTAGTTCGGATGGGAATGTAATCATGTTCCGGGATGGAAAAATTTCCAATTTCCTAAACGGGCCTCTGGGCAATGGCCGGTCAGTCAGTGCAATTACCAGCGGACCAGATAACAAAATCTGGTTTGGAACCTGTGGTGATGGACTTTATGGATATGATCAACAAAAAAAACAAATGGTGCATATTACCACCAATGACAGTTTATCTTCGAATATGGTAACCTCTATTCTGGTTAATTCAGAAGAAGATCTTATGGTGGGAACACAGGGGAATGGGTTGAACCGTCTGCGCAAAAAAATTGTTCAGACATACACCCGCGAGGATGGCCTGGCGGAGAATTCGGTGATGGGAATTTGCAGGTTGAAGAATGGGAATATCATTATCGGCCATGAAGCAGGTGGTATTACATTGTTTACCAATGGGAAATTTAATGACTTATCCTCAAAATTCGGCATCAGCAGATTGCCTGTTTTTTCGATTGCCGAAGATGTCTCTAAAAATATTCATATTGCAACTGTAGGCTCCCTGATATCCTGGGATGGCAAGAAAACAACCTTATTCAATGCCCATTCAAGCCTCGACAACACCCTTTTTAAATCACTTTACATTGATCGCAAGGGGATCATGTGGGCAGGAACTGATGCTGGTATTTACATTTTCAACGGGAGGGACATCAAAACAATTTCTACCGGGGATGGGCTATCCGATGGCCGGATTCTTTGTTTCCAGGAAGACCACCTTGGAAGAATGTGGGCCGGTACCGTTCAGGGAGGGATAAATATCATCAAAGATGGAAAAATCTCCACCCTGACAAAAAAAGATGGACTGGCTGGCAATCTGATCCTGTCGATGTATGAAGACAACGAAGGAACCATGTGGGTTGGAACCGGGAACCATGGGCTGAACCGGATTGATGGCACAACGGGCAAAATCACGCTGCTTGACAGCCTTGATTTGAATCAGCCTGCAATATGCCAGATTATGGAAGATGGAATGCGTAACCTTTGGATTGGAACTTCCTATGGCATTTATGTGGTTAACAAAGATGAAGTAAACGGATATGCTAAAGGATTAAACAAATTGCCCCGAATTATCAATCTTGGGGAGGAGGAGGGTATCAAGGGGGGATGTGTTGGAGGTGTTTTCCCAGCCGGATGTGTCACACATGATCAGAAACTCTGGTTTTCAATGACTGAAGG
>CAISJJ010000037.1 GCA_903885595.1 uncultured Bacteroidales bacterium | reverse complement strand
CTCTTGCATATGACGCAATAGACATTTAATAAAACCAAATAAGGCATACCATTCCGTAGATTGTCCCTTCAACGTAATGGCCATTTATTTGTCATTCAGCAAATCTCCGATATAAAACCCACAAATCTCCCTGATCGAATCCTCGATGGGCCGAAAAGTAAAATTGAGGGTTTTGCTAAGTTTTTCACTTGAATAGGTATACACCTGTGATGTAGTAATGGCCATCTCCCGCGTCACCTCTGGTTTGGATCCGGTTAACAGGGCCCGAACAGCCTCAACACGCCATGCCACAGCAGTCATTGCAGCAGGGACGTTCACCGTGGGAGCCGGTTTGCCAAGATGGGTGGCCATATGGGTGAACAAATCCTGGTATGACAAATTAGCCGCTGAGCATATGAAACGCTGCCCAAATTGATTTCCATCCATCAGCCCGATCATAGCTTTGGTGATGTCCCGCACATCAACATAACCGTTCACTCCGCGTGTATAGTATTTCAACCCTTCCCACACCAGCCTGAACAATCCTGAATTATCCTGCCAGAAACCAGGGCCAAGAATTACGGATGGATTGATGATCAAGGCATTAAGCCCCTCTTCCATGCCCCGCCAGATTTCACGCTCCGCGCCATATTTACTGATACCATACACCGAATTCTTCTTTGAGGGAATCCAATAGGTCTCCTCAGTGGATACATCATTGTTTTCAGCTCTTCCCAAGGTTGCCACTGAGCTGACATAACAAAATTTAGAGACCTTGTGTTCAATCGCCTGGTTCACCAGGTTGGCTGTACCTTCAATGTTGACCTTCAGCATGGTTTTATGATCCTTCGGATAAAAGGACACCACGGCACCGCAATGGTAAATCTCGGTCACACCCGCCAATGCATCTGCAGTGGCGCCAAAATCCATAAGATCGGCGTTAACCCATTCAATTTTTGCAGCCAGTTCATCGGGGTTTGAAACATAATAGGAGAAAACCTTGCGCACCATCTCTGTATTGCTTGTGGAGCGTTTGATTGCACGAACTTGTTTTCCCGATCTGACAAGGTCGAGCAGCAGGTGGGAACCAAGGAGGCCGGTTCCTCCGGTGACGAGGATCATAGTTTAGCGTTTTTAGAGAGGCAAAGGTAGGAAAAGGAGCGGACAGGTGGACAGAAGGACAAGGGATTGAATTGCCCCGGCATTTATGCCGGGGTTATTGATGGACAAAGAATAATTGGACTTTAGTCCAAAATGTCTTCTATTCTTAAATCTTTCTATAACTGGTTCCGAGAACCCAAAAAAAGTTAATTTTACTGTTTGTAAGCCCCTCCGAATGAAAAATATTCTTCTTTTTTTTACACTGATTCTCTGGATGGTGTCCCCTGCTCAGGTAACAGTAACGCTCCAGAGTAAATATCTCGGTAATCTGTTGAATTTAGATTCAATTATTGTCGAAAACCTGACTCAACCAAGCCGGTTGTCATTGGTGGCTCCTCCCGAAATTAATTCATATATGATCGACCTCATGCAGGGCCATATCATTAACGACATTCCTGACATTGCTAACAACGGGATAGGTCTTCATGAATGTATTAACACACCTGGCCGGCTTCAGGTGAGCGCCACGCTTAGCAGGGAGGAATTTATTTCTGTTTCGCTTTTTACAATTATGGGTGAAATTGTGCAACAATGGAATCTGGAATGTGCTGCGGGAACCAATATGTTGGATATAAATGTCGGTTCCGGACAAATGTACATTTGCACAATTGCATGGAAGGAAATTAACGGCAGTTTCAAAATTGTTGGTAAAGATCATAATCGTATTGATGTAACCCTAACCCGGGGAATAAAAACTGAAACCGTGAAGAGAACAAAATACAAATCAAGACCTGATTTTCTCTTTACGCCAGGCGATGGAGTTAGGTTCACCGCCTTTAAAAATGGTATGTATCGTAACTCCATCACAAGTAATCCACAAAACCTGGATTCTGTGTTGATTTATCTTTCCATGCCATGCCCTGGCACTCCAATGGTAACTGATTACGATGGGAATTCTTATGGTACGGTATTGATAAACAACCAGTGTTGGATGAGGGAAAACCTCAGATCCAAACATTATGCAGATGGGACCCCACTGATTGATGG
>CAISJJ010000036.1 GCA_903885595.1 uncultured Bacteroidales bacterium | reverse complement strand
AAATGCTGTTACCTGGTAACAGCATTCTCACCCATGAAAAAAAACTTACTTAGTAAGATATCCTTTTTCCCTTGCTTCCTTGATGCAGGTATAAACACCTTTTTTATTCATATGGCGCAAGCCTTCGGCTGATACTCGCAGCTTTATATCGCGGTTTTCTTCCTCAACAAAAAAGGTCTTGGTCTGAATATTGGGGCTGAACCAACGCTTTGATTTTTTGTTGGAATGTGATACTTTGTGTCCCTTGATTGCTATTTTTCCCGTGATTTCACAAATTCTTGCCATGGCGATTCTTAGATTAAGAGGTATTTCAAAATGGAGTGCAAAAATAGACATTATATTTCAATTCACCAAGAAAAAACTTAAAGATCAAAATTCAAAGATCAAAACCACAATTCAAAAATCAAAACCAGTGCTAATAAAAATTATCACGAAATCTTTACATGATTAACTTCTTTCGCAACATATTGAGCGCCTGGAGGGCAGTTCTGCGGATATTCCGGTCGCGGCTGTCGCCGAAGGTGAATTGTTTTGCAAATACTTCTTCCGGGGTTGCAATGGCAATCCAGGTTGTTCCGACTGGTTTATCAGCAGTCCCGCCATCGGGCCCGGCAATGCCCGAGGTCGCGATTGCATAATCAACGTCAAACATGGTTTGGGCGGCAATGGCCATTTCGGAAACCACCTCCTTACTTACGGCGCCATATTTCTGCAGAGATTCAGGCAATACCCCCAGGATATTCTTCTTTATTTCATTTGAATATGCTACAAGCGAGCCTTTGAAATAGACTGAGCTGCCAGGCACGCTTGTGATCAGGTGTGCAATATAACCACCCGTGCAACTTTCGGCCGTGGCAAGGGTGGCGTTTCGCTCTTTTAAAAATTGTCCGATACTTTCTTCCAGCGTATCCCCATCAAAACCAAAGATGTACTCGCGGATCAGAGATTCAAGTTTATTGATTTCATCGTCGACCTGTTGCCGGATGATCTGTTCCTCTTTTCCTGTTCCTGTTAATCGTAATCTCACGATACCCGGTTGTGGCAGATAGGCCAGTTTGATGTGCCCCGGAAGCGCTTTTTCCCAGTCATCGATTTGTGCTGCAAGAAACGATTCGCCGATGCCCTGTGTCAGCATGGTTTTATGATAGATAAAAGGGGTCTGAAATGTTTTTTTTAGCCAGGGAATGATGTGCCCGGTCATCATGGCTTTCATTTCAAAAGGGACTCCGGGCATGGAAACAAAAATGGTTTTTCCGCCACCGTCACGCTCTTTCTCAAACCACATGCCCCTCGCCGTTCCCAGTTTATTCTCAATACTTAGGCAATTTTCCGGAAGCTCAGCCTGCTGGCGGTTAAGTTCGGTCACAGGATAACCCCGCCTGGCAAAGATCTCTTCAACATCATGATAGGCATCCATGTTGAAAACAAGCTGCGTATTGAAAAATTCACACATCGTATGCTTTGTAATGTCATCCCTGGTTGGACCTATCCCACCGGAAATGAGAACAATCTCAGCCCGAGATTCTGCCTCAGCCATGGCTGCCAGAATATGCTCCCGGTCATCGCGAATCACAGAGACCTGGTTAACCCGAAACCCGGCAAGGTTTAATTGCTCAGCCATCCACGAGGCATTGGTGTTGATGACTTGCCCGATCAACAGCTCATCACCGATATTTATAATTTCAGTTGTCATAGTTTTCATCCTCTTCCAAGCGACAAATTTAACGAAAAACGGTCAGGTGGCAAGAATGATCCGGATAATCGAAGAACCAATCGGTGTCGGGTTATTTATTACTTTTGTTGAAAAATACACTTATGCCATTGCTCGCAGAACCCGACTTGATCGTAAATAACGACGGCAGCGTTTACCACATTTGCATGAAACCGGAAGATTTAGCTGATACCGTGATCGTAGTTGGAGATCCGCAACGGGTTCATGAAATTTCAGATCATTTTACCGGGATTGACCACCGTGCGTCGAACCGGGAATTTATTTCGCATACCGGTTACCATAAAGGAAAACGAATTACAGCTCTGTCGACAGGGATAGGAACTGATAATTGTGATATCGTAATGCATGAGCTGGATGCACTGGCCAATTTTGACCTGAAAACCAGGGTTCAGAAAACGGTGCATCGGTCGCTTACCATTATCCGCATTGGAACTTCGGGTTCTATTCAGGCTGATGTGCCGGTAAACAGCTTTGGTTTGTCGACCCATGCGGTTGGGCTTGATAACCTTCTTCACTTTTACAAAGGGGCACCAGGGATTTTTGACCAGGAGATGATGGCAGCTTTTGCAGCCCATGCCTCCTGGCCGCAGGACCTTTCAAAACCCTATTTTATCAAAGGTTCCGAACGATTGATCGAACTGTTCAGGCCACATACTGTTGCTGGAATAACCGCCACAGCCCCTGGTTTTTACGGTCCGCAAGGCCGGTTTCTCAGGCTTCAGCTCACCGATCCTGAAATGATCCATAAATTACAGAGTTTCCGGCATAAAGGACACCGCATCATGAATTTTGAAATGGAAACCTCCGCATTATATGGTCTTGGGGCTTTGATGGGACACGAAATGGTTACAATTTGTACGCTGATTGCAAACCGGGCAACCGGTGAATATAATCCGGATCATAAAAAAGTAGTACTGGAATTGATTGAGCTTGTTCTCAATCAGATTACCAGATAACAGGAAACCATGATCGTGTTGTTTTGAAACATAACCTACCATAAAACAGGCAAAATTGTCAAATCTATCCACTATAACGGCATTGATAAAATTGCTGGATGAGCCGGATGAAAAAGCCTACAATCTCATCCGGGATGAAATTTTTTCTATTGGTCCCGATGCTGTTGGTCCATTGGAGAATACACTCGAAAATACCTTTGACGGCATTGTGCAGGAGCGCATTCAGTCAATTATCAGGAAGTTGAGACAGGAAAATTTGTATGTTGAATTTGTAAACTGGTTGAACCTGGGTTCTGACGATCTTCTGAAAGGTTTTATGCTGGTCACCAAAACACAATACCCCACGCTGGATGAGGATGATATAATTATCAGGATTGAGCAGCTGAAGATGGATATCTGGATTGAACTTCATGAAAACCTTACGGCACTGGAAAACATCAAGGTGCTTAACCATGTGATTTTTGACCTTCATCATTTCGATGGAAACAAAAGTGACATGACTGCTCCACAGAATTCCTATATCAATACCTTCCTTGAAAACCGAAAGGGAAGTCCGCTGTCACTGGGAATGTTGTTTATCATTCTGTCGCAGAAACTGGGATTGCCTGTATATGGTGTAAATCTGCCGCAGCATTTCATCCTTGCCTATCTCACCGATAGCGGCATAAAGAATCCGGGACAAGAGGATGTATTGTTTTATATCAACCCTTTCAATAAAGGCGCGGTCTTCACCCGCCGTGAAATTGAATTGTTTATCAGGCAGATGAAACTTAAGCCTGATAAGTCTTTTTTTTCACCCTGCAACAATCCTGATATAATCCGCAGGCTGATCAATAACCTGATCTTTTCTTACAACCAATACGGATATCCTGACAAAATTGAAGAATTGGAAAACCTTTTAAATGCATTTGAATGAAAAAAATCATTTTTCCAGTCATGTTGTTGCTGCTCCTCCTTATGTTATCAGGCTGGGGCTACAAAGGGCACCGTATCATAAACCAGAATACCGCCAACTTTTTTCCGGCAACACTTTCGTACCTTAAACCCAACTGGACAAATATCATGACCTTATATGCTTCCGAAGCAGATAACCGGAAGGATACCGACCCTAACGAATCGCCAAAACATTACATCGATATCGACAACTATCCTGAATTTGTTCTTAATGGTCAAATTTCGCAGGTGTTTGATTCGGTTGTCGATGTTCATGGTTACGCATTCGTGATTGATCAGGGAATTTTACCCTGGGCGACCCTTATAACATTTGACTCCCTGAAGGCATGCTTCGCTCGGCACGATTGGGAGAAGTCGGCTTTATTTGCTGCCGACCTGGGCCATTATGTTGGCGACGGGCATATGCCGCTTCATCTGACAAGGAATTATGATGGACAGTATTCAGGTCAGAGCGGTATTCATTCGCGGTTTGAATCGAAGATGATAAGCCGGTATGAGTCCCAACTGGTTTATCAGGCCGATTCGGTTAATTATATTCCGGATGTAACTGATTTTGTCTTCTCCTGTATTTATACCGGCTATGGTTATGTTGACAGTGTTCTGGTTGCCGATAGCGCAGCGCGTGTTGCTGCAGGCAATGTGACGTCCGATGCCTATTACCAGACGCTTTGGGCAAAATCGGGCACTTTTACCATTTATCTGTTGCGTCATGCTTCGCAAGCCCTTGCGAGCCTGATCTATACAGCATGGGTTCAGGCTGGCAGCCCCATAATTTACCCAAGCGCTATGGATGATCTTACCCCGGAGTTAAATACCCGGCTTTTACAAAATTATCCGAATCCTGTGAAGGGCAGCACGATAATTCCCATAGAAATCATTGAAAAGGAGAGGATTAACCTGCGAATATTTGATGCAGCAGGCCGGTTGAAGGAGGTGTTGCTGGATCAGGAGATGCAGCCAGGGATTAGTGAAGTACTTTTAAATACGGGTGCCTATCCGGATGGGATTTACTTTATTTTTTTGAGAACCGGGGGCGGGAAAATGATCTCAAAGAGTTTTACTGTAAAAAATTAGCGGGTTTTTCATGAAGCTCAACCTCCCGATAACTTTGCTGTGGTCAGCCACAGGATTTTGAAGTATTCACCCAATCCGCGATTTTTAATGTAACGTTTGTTCAATTCAATTTTGGCAGGCATTATCTCTTCGATATAAGTTTTTTCAGGATTGGATGATCTCCCCAGGATTTCATTTTCACTGATGAATTCAATGGAGGCCCAATCGGTGATCCCGGGTTTAACCAGCAAAACCATTTTTTGATCATGGGAATACAGCTCGACATATTTACGGATTTCAGGTCGAGGACCTACCAGGCTCATGTCACCCAACAGTACATTGATTAGTTGCGGCAGCTCGTCGAGTTTGTTTGCACGCAAAAAATATCCGGATTTCGTAATCCGGCTATCGCGCGCCCCGATGGTGAGACCCCCTTTTTTTTCTGAGCCGGTAACCATTGTCCGGAATTTGATCAGTTTGAAATCTTTGCCATTCTTACCAACTCTTGTTTGATAATAGAAGAATCCCCCTCGGGAATCAAAGATGATTACCAGGGAAATTATCAAAAAAAGAGGAACAAGGATGATTAGTCCCGCAAGTGAAAACAGTATGTCAAAACATCGGATCAAGGTAATATGAGAAATTGATGAATAAAGAATCAAGAATCGTAAATCGTAAATCGTAAATCAAAACAATACCTTCCTCACCGACTCTACCACAGCCTTCACCACCGTATCTGCCATTTCATTGGTGAGGTCATAGTAAACTGGTAAACTGATTTCCCGGGAAAAATTATTATAGGCCACAGGGAACTCTTTGATGTCATATCCCTCATTATGGTAATAGGTCATCATGGGCAACGGAACGAAATGCACGTTGACAGCCACTTCTCGTGCGAATATTTCCCTTATGATCATATCGCGCTGGCTTTCAGAAACTCCTTTAATACGAAGCAGAAAGACATGGTAGGATGATTTTCTGATTTCACTTTCATATTTTGGAACCTGTGCCCATTCGAATTTTGAAAATGCAGCAGCATAACGGTCGAATATCTGTTTGCGTCTGACCAACATGTCGCCATCATACCTTGCCAGTTCAACCAATCCGATAGAAGCCTGGATATCGGTCATATTATATTTGTAACCCGGTTCAATGATGTCATAACGCCATCCTCCGACCTGTGTTTTTGCAAGGGCATCCTTGGTTTGTCCGTGCAGCGATTTTGCATTCAGGTCACGGTAAATGATATCATGATCGAATGGTTCAGGCAGGTTCAGGCAAACGGCGCCTCCCTCGGCAGTCGTCAGGTTTTTAACGGCATGGAAGGAGTAAACGGTTATGTCGGTAAGATTTCCAACATGTTTTCCCATATATTGCCCGCCGATCGAATGAGCTGCGTCTGACAATACGAGGATCCGGTTCAACATTTGCTGTTCTCTGGCAGAAGGATTGAAAAGGCTTACAATATCCGGCCGTCTTACCAATGCATTGATAGGATCATAATCGCAGGGCCATCCTCCAATATCCACTGGCATGATTACCTTGGTTCGCGTAGTGATGGCTTTTTCAATCGATTGAATGGATATGTTAAAATCATCACCCACGTCAACGAAAACTACCTTTGCGCCGCAGTGTACTACAACATTCGCGGTTGCAGAATAGGTATAAGCCGGTACGATGACTTCGTCGCCTTCTTTTACCCCGAACCAGCGCAGCATCAGTTCCAGTCCGGCTGATGCCGAACTCACACAAAGGGTCACTTTGTGTCCGCCATATGCAGTGAGTAATTTCTCAAACTTTTTTGTCTTAGGGCCAGTTGTAATCCACCCTGAAAAGAGGGTGTCAACGACCTCATCGACAATTTTCTGGTCCATCCGCGGCGGGGAGAAGGGAATCACGTATTGTTATTTGAATAACGAATATTGAATAACGAATGTCGAATGTCGAAATTATCTGGCATTAAGCCAGGCGGATATATTTGTTTCGATGCGTTGAAGCAGGTCAGTATTTTCGGCTTTCACAAATTTTTCACCTGTGATTCCTTCAAAAAGTTCGATGTAGCGATCTGAAATTTCATTAATCCAGGCCTTAGTCATTACAGGTACCTGCTGGCCCTCTTTCCCCATGAAATCATTTGCCATAAGCCATTCTCGCACAAATTCTTTCGAAAGCTGGCGCTGTTGTTCCCCATTGGCCTGGCGCTCTTCATACCCTTCAAGATAGAAATAGCGTGACGAATCGGGGGTGTGTATTTCATCGCAGAGGTATATCTTCCCATCTGTTCCTTTTCCGAATTCATATTTTGTGTCGACAAGGATCAATCCCTTTTGTGCCGCCATCTCCGTTCCGCGTTGAAAAAGCGCATAGGTATATTTCTTGATCAATGTGTATTCGTTTTGTGGGATCAATCCCGAGGAAATAATTTCATCTTCAGTAATATCTTCATCATGTCCTTCTGACGCTTTGGTGGTTGGCGTGATGATCGGGTACGAAAACTGCTGATGTTCTTTCATGCCTTCGGGGATGGGTACACCACAGATAACCCTGGCGCCTTTCTGATACGAACGCCAGGAACTGCCTGTAAGATATCCCCTGATGATCATTTCAACCGGGTAAATTCTACAGAACCGGCCGATTGTGACATTGGGATCGGGACTGTCTATTTTCCAGTTGGGGCAGATATCGGCGGTAGCATCAAGGAATTTTGCTGCGATTTGGTTCAGCACCTGGCCTTTATATGGAATTCCTTCAGGCAAAACAACATCAAATGCTGATATGCGGTCGCTGGCCACCATTGCCAGAAATTCATTGTCGATATTGTAAACATCGCGAACTTTCCCGGTATAGCGGCTTTTTTGCCCCGGGAAGGTGAAATCGGTTTTCTTCAGGACGTTGGTCATATGTTGATTTTTAATGAGCAAAGATAGAGCAAATTGGGTTAGGATGCAAAGGGAGATAATTGACACGGGCTGATTGAAGAATATCTTATATTTGCCTGAGCAGTCAAATATACAATTATACAATCGGTAATATAAAACAAAAAGCGATGGGACTTTTATCTGGAATAATGGGACACGCCTCTGAAATTTCGATTGAGAAACTTCAGAATGAGTTTTCCCCGATTCTTATTGAAGGTGAGGTACTGGAGAAAGCCTTCAGGATTATCAGGGATATGTATGTGTTTACGAACAAACGGCTTATTTTTGTAGATAAGCAGGGGCTCACGGGTTCAAAAGTTGAGTATCAGTCGATCCCTTATAAGAGTATTATCCGGTTTTCGAAGGAGAGCTCCGGATTATTGGATCTTGAAGCAGAGTTAAAGATCTGGTTAAGCGGGATGCATGAGCCTATCAGGAAGGAGTTCAGGAAAGACGACAATATAAACGAGGTTTACCGGTTGCTAAGTAAATACATTTTACAATAGAGGACCCACGCATGCTGTTATAAACCATACTGATTGCATGTTTTTTCCGGCATCCTCTCTTTGCTCATGGAGAAGTCAGCCAGGAGGATAATTCCATCGGTAAAATCCCTTTTTTAACGGTTATTCAAGATCACCCGTCGATTTGCCTCGTTCACTTAATATAACAGCGTAGTTATATAAAAAAATTGATTTCACTTTATACAGGCAGTAGCTTTGGTTTGTCATTCTGATTATTAACCTTTAAAAAGACAAACCTATGGAAAAGTTCATGATTGCCACCGTGATAATAGTAATAAATTTTATGGTCATTGGAAAACCCTGGGTAACGCCTCCTGATCCCAGGCCTGCACCTCAACCGGTTACGCTCGATAAACCGATTCACCAAACTGATCTTCAGAAGCCTCCCTGTAAGGACATCAAACAGGCAATACCCAATACACCGCCGGAATGCTAACCAATAGGTGTTTTATATCCGGTGCTTTGAGCCAATGACAATAGTTTTTTTTAAGGAGTTCATTCCATCATGTCGGGAAGAACTCCTTTATTATCGTACAGGGTTATTTAAATCCAGCCCGAACATATTGACACCGGTGTATTTGCTTGGATCAAGGCAAATGGATGCTTCATTACGCTGTTCTCCTTCAGGTTTGATTTATTGCCGGGTACGCTGAAGACAGGTTGTTATTTGCATCGCGGACATCAGTTTTATAGCTGACTGAGCCAGGAGATCAATTTTTACGTCTGGAACATCGCAATGAGGTTAACACAGTATTTTTATCTGCAGGAAAATCTTGTGAATAAAATAATTCTGAGGAAATCAATGATTTATAAACGACAATGCGAAAAATGATCTGCCCTTGTATTTTTTGGAATGAATTATTTTCTAATTTTATTTATTAATTGATCGGAATCAGGTATAAGGCCCCCTCCTCTTGAAGGGGATTGAAAGTGAGGATCCTTGAATGACAACGTGTTATGATGATTTCGGTTTTCAATTATCAATAAGTTTGTTGGATAAGTATTGTCGAATGATTTGTCCAAAATGTTTGATTTATAATTTTTCGTAGCCTATGATTGCAGTATTTATCGCTTATCTGGTTTTTACCGTGGGGATCGCATGGTGGTATTCGCATGGCGGAACGACACATGAAGGATTTATTCTTGGTGGAAAAAAATTTTCGGGAACGGCTCTGGCACTTTCCGAGCGGGCAACCGGAGAATCGGCCTGGCTCCTTTTGGGACTAACAGGTCATGCTTATTCCGATGGACTGAGCGCAATATGGGTTGCACTGGGCTGCGTTATTGGCATTATCTTCATCTGGTTTGTTATGGCAGGACGACTTCGTGATGAAACAGAAAGGACTGGTTCGATGACCATCTCCAGTCTGATTGCTAAAAAAATACCGGGTTCTGAACGGTCGATCGCCCTGCTGTCTGCCATGATTGTGGTCTTTTTCTTCGTCTTTTATATTGCTGCACAATTCAGCGGAGCAGGAAAAGTTCTTAATAAAACTTTTGGGCTCGATCCTTTCTGGGGGATTATTATTAGCTCTGTCGTAGTTACTTTCTACTGCGTTATGGGCGGTTTCATCGCAGTGGTGGTCACCGATGTTTTTCAATCCATCCTAATGATTTTCACGCTTGTTGTTTTTCCTGTAATAGCTTTGCTGGTTGCGGGTTCCCACGACATACACCTGATTCAGTCAATACAGGAGGCAGGCCCCGATTATCTTTCACTGACAAAGGGCATATCTGGGTCCTCAGCGGTAATCCTGGTGTTGAGCGGACTTAGCTGGGCGCTGGGCTATACCGGGCAGCCGCAGCTTCTTACCCGGATGATGGCTATCCGCGATCACCGGGGAGTTCAGACGGCAAAGTGGGTTGCCACAGTCTGGACGCTTCTGGCCTACATCGGAGCCATCCTGATCGGCATGTTCGGGATCGCCTTTGTGCATGGAGGATTACTTGGACAAGAGGTAACCAGACTATCACAGGATGCAGAAAAGATTCTGCCTGTGATGGTGGTTGCATTGGTCAACCCGATCCTGGCAGGCGTCCTGCTTTCGGGCGTGATCTCCGCCATGATGTCGACCGCCTCCTCAGAATTGACGGTCTCTTCGGCTTCCATTACCGAGGATATCTATTCCAACTTCAGAAAAAAACAAGATTCCCCCAAAAAGCTCCTTTATCTCAACCAGGCGATGACTTTTGTCGTCGGGGCTGTTGCCATCGTACTCGCTTTTGCAATGCAGGATACAGTTTATGGGCTTGTTTCCTACGCATGGTCGGGCATCGGTTCCTCTTTCGGGCCAGCCCTGTTGCTGCTCCTTTTCTGGAAACGGTTTTCACGTGCGGGAATCTTCGCCTCTTTGATTTCAGGAACCTTGTCGACAGTGCTCTGGAAAAATCTCTTTGAGGCACAGACAGGAATTTCTGAAAGACTTGCCAGCTTCATCTTTTCCTTCCTGATGGCCGTGCTGTTCTCATTGCTGATCCCGGAGAAAAAGCGAAGCGAAGCTGTTTGATTTATAGTTAAGGCTCAACAGTCTGGCTTTCGTCCAAATAAGGGTAACTTTTTTCTTGGTTTGATGCTTTGATGATTGACTCTCTGCAGAATATTCTCCAGTAGAAATTGACTGGCTCAAAGGTTCAGGATACTGCCACGCCGTGGTTTCCTTATGTTGATTGATGTCCAGACCAGAACTCTTTTTTGTTTCAATTTACAAAATCCCATGTTAATATGTGGAATCATTCTAAATAATGAGTAGTTTTGCAGTATTGACGAAAAAACTTACAATCGGGATATTGTTAACTAACACACATTCTGTTATCTGTTGTTTTATTTTACATGTCATACATGTGTTTGATTATTAATATATTAAAGAAAATATTTGTGAAAAAACTATCTATTGCACTCATCTGTTTGTTATTTTTTGTTTCTGAGTTACAGGCCCAGGATCGCAATACCTATTCCTGGCGTTACTATCGACCGGGAAATACCGGTATTCAGGGAGATGATGCAACTGCCCTCTGGATAGATGCGAACGGAGATCCCTATATCGCAGCCAATACAGGTAACTGGGGCGAAGGAGGTGTTGCCAGGTTCAGCCAGTCGGAAAACAAATGGATCAACTATTCAAATGTTGATTATCCCGTTTTGGGTTCATTTGATCATGGGGATGTGCAAATTTTAGATATCATCGAAGATTATGAAAAAAACCTTTGGATGGGAAATTTCACAGGCTCAGTAAGATTTAATCCTCAGGCAGGCGTTCCCTCATTGGAACGGTTTAATTCTTCAAATTCAGGATTATTGGGATATACCACCGATATTGATTTGGCTCCCGACAGTACAATATGGTTTACCAGCGGGGGTCTTGTCCGTTATAATCCGGGAAACAGCCAATGGACCTTTTGGCAAGGGGCAAATATCCGCATTGCCGTGCAACCCAGGCCCGATGGCAGTTATATCGTCTGGTCGGCGGATACTTATTATGGATATGTGTTTAAGTTCAATAGCGTAACCAATCAATTGTCAACTACCATGCCTTCTGCTGTCGGAGATATTGCCGGATTACCCGGAAAAGACTGTGTTGATGAGGCAGGGAATTTCTGGGCTTTGCGCATGGCTGCCAATGGCGATTGGGAAACGCTTGAATATCAGAGACCCGATGGGGTCTGGATATATCCCACGCCTCCCTATGAAAATGTCAGTTTTTATATTGATGCATTCAAAGCCTATGGAAACGGGAAAGCGCTGCTGGTTACGTCCACCGGAGAAACCTGGATGTTTGATGGCTCTTCCTGGCAAAACTATGGTACGTGGCGAAACGGCGATCTTAATCTCTCGGTTGATATCGATAATCAGGGAAACGTTTGGGTTTGTGGCAGAGAAGGTGCGGCCAAACGGGATGTTGCAACCGGAAACTGGCAGCGTTACAGACTGACAAACACTTCGCAGATAGATTATTTTGTTGAAGACTTGTCACTTGACAATGATGGAAATGTATGGCTAACCGGCAATGCAGGTACGGGCGTGGGTGGTTTTCAGAAGTTTGATGGAACCGCCTGGACAGGATTCAACGAATATACCTATGGTTTAGGACATCCGTTTCCTTTCCAGGCCGACAATACCCAGGCAATTTATAGCAGGCCATCCAATGGTAATGTTGTAATCAATCCCACATTTCATGGCATTCACGAATGGAATGGAAGTAGCTATACTGCCCTGGAAGATTTAATGACTGACTCAGAAGGATTTGCTGAAGACTCGCAAGGCAGATTATGGAGTCTTGGGGTGTATTACAATGTAAGATATTATGATGAAAGCGTACCTGGATGGATTACGATACCGATCACAGGCTGGGGGAGCAAAATCTTACGGGACAAAACCCTGCCTGGAACAATATGGGCATCAACTGATTATGAGATCCTTCGTACAGACGGGAATACTTCATTCTCACGTTCCATCAGCGACTTCCCGGGATCTGCTGCCTGGTTTACAGGCCTGGCGCTGGATAACAATGGCATCGTTTGGACCGGAACATGGTCGCAGTTCACAAGTACCGGCAGCACACTGATCCGCCTTGATCCGAATACAGGCTTGTATCAGACATGGTCATATGACCAGGGATGGCCATTTCCCGGCGAGCATGTCAGGCCAATGGCCGTCACACCCGACGGGCGGCTCTGGATGCAGTATGATTCCGAGTATCCATCAACCGATGCTGGTTTATGTTGGTTTGACGGTACAAATGTTGGATTATTCCCATCATCACCTGGTGGCATTCCGCAATGGGGTGGTTTGCCAAACAGCAATATCAAAGACCTTAAGGTGCGGGAAATATCGGGTGGTTATGAACTGTGGATGAGTTGTATGGGAAGAGGATTAGCAGTGTTAACAGTCACGGATAACGCAACCGGTGTGGAGTTGCAAAAAGACGTTCCTGCAGGGTTTGAACTTTCACAAAACTATCCGAATCCATTCCGGCAGGAAACAGCTATTTCATTTTCAATTCCTTCGGAGGAATTTACCTCTCTGAAAATTTATGACATCCTGGGCAATGAAGTGGCCATGCTGGTGAATCAATTAAATCCTGCCGGGAATTATACCATCGAATTTGATGCGTCAGGTCTGAAGAGTGGGGTCTACTTCTGTTGCCTGCAATCAGGTCGGTTCACGGAAACGAAAAAAATCATTTTGATGAAATAAATCTTCATCCGTAAACCGGACATAGGTGGAAACTTTGCAACAGGGACTTTGTATTTCAGAATCATTTGCAGTAAATGGGTTAGCCTGTTTTCAATGAATATGATTAACAGGTTTAACTTGATCACCGATTTTCATAAGCTAAATTACCTATAATTTTTTATTTACTGTTCTTTTTAATATGCTGTCACCAATAGGTACAGAAGTTACCTATGAGCTGACAAAGACATCCAACGAAAGTAATAACATCACCAAGATTAAGAAGGTTGAACCTATCGGCCAGGTTGGTGTAACCGGGAACGGGAACATCAAATCCAACTACAACGATCCATCAGTGGTAAAGAGGATCGCCTTTTCGATGTGCCAGACAATATCCAGGATGTTCTTCACTTATACCGGCCGGAAGCCACGAGACCTTGAAGACATCAATGGCCTTGCAGGAATATTCTACAACTGGGTGCTTAGTGGCATTGTCCAGGATAATCCTCACTTCCGTGACCAGGTATCCAGGTGCTATTACTCACTTCAACTTGCCGTGGAATGTATGGTCTTTACAAATCTGGGAATTGCCAGCAAGGAGCAGGTGATGGATGCAGCTGAAGTGTTTCTTGGACCCTTAATAATATTTACAGATGAACCGCCATTTTAATCCCGATGGGCAGAGCACCTTCGATGAGTTTGTCGAACTGTCTACCCATGATTAGTGATGGTTCCCGGGGTGGATTAGCTCCACTCCGGGGACTTTTTGGAATTAAGACATCCATTGATTTAATATTGCCCACGAAATCAGGGCTAATTTTCAAGAAATCTAATTAAAATGTTTGGATTTTGGCTTAAATTGCTATACTTTTAACAGGTTGAAATATTCGGTTGACCTTTTACATGTTTTCTGAGATTCACCAAACTCTTGCATTACATGCCAACTAATGCCCCACAATTCCTTACTCAGGAAATCATTAGAGGTGACTTATTGTTTACAAACCCTATAATTGGCAATCATGAAAAAGCTTACAGCATTTGTCTGCTGCATTGCCTTTTCTTTGGCAATGCATGCACAGGTCGGCATTAACTCCGACGGAACCCAACCTGATCCATCAGCCATGCTGGATATCAAATCAACTTCTAAAGGCATTTTGCCTCCCAGGGTGACTACCTCCCAGCGTGATGCAATTATATCCCCGGCAAATGGTCTCGTTATCTTTAATACGGAATGTAATGATTTACAATATTTCAACGGTTTTGGTTGGGTTCCGGTAGGTAATGTCGGGATGCTGGTAACCCCGGTTTCAATCAACGGTAATACTGGTCCATGCATGAACTCAGTTGGTGTTACCTATTCAATTTCCCCAGTGTCAGGCGCAACAGGTTATAATTGGACAGTTCCATCGGGGGCTTCGATTGCCAGTGGACAAGGCACTACTTCCATCATCGTGAATTTTGGAACCTCCAATGGCTCAGTATGTGTTTCTGCATACAATTCATGTATGAAAGGGAATTTGTTTTGTGTTGAGATTGCTTTATTGCAACGTTTGCCAGCAAGCGTCTGGATTGCGGCTTCTGCGAATCCCGTATGTTCAGGAACATCGGTTACCTTCACGGCAACGCCGACAAATGGCGGAACGACTCCCACTTATCAATGGAAGGTGAATGGTATTAACGCTGGTATAAATAATGCCACCTTCGGTTACACGCCTTCAAACAATGATGCAGTCACATGCGTATTGACCTCAAATCTTGGATGTGCATCAGGGAACCCCGCAACATCAAATGCTATAATCATGTCGGTTGGTGCACTCCCCGTAACACCCATATCTGGAACCCATGTCCCTTCACAAACGCAAATAGTCTGGAATTGGAATACAGTGGCAGGAGCAACCGGTTATAGATGGAGCGCTACCAATAGCTACGCTTCTTCAACTGATATGGAAACCGCGACCACCAAAACCGAAACAGGTTTGGCATGTGGCACTGCATACACACGATATGTCTGGGCATATAATGCCTGCGGTAATTCCACACCTGTCACATTGACTCAAACCACCTCGGCTTGTTCTTCTTCTTGCGGTTCTTCGCTCACAATCAACCATGTGGCAGGAACTGTAGCGCCTGTTAATAAAACGGTTACCTACGGCACCGTGTCCAATATTCCCGGCGAAACTTCAAAGTGCTGGATTACCCGTAACCTGGGCGCAAGCCAGCAAGCAACCGCTGTTGACGATGCAACCGAATCTTCGGCGGGTTGGTACTGGCAGTTT
>CAISJJ010000035.1 GCA_903885595.1 uncultured Bacteroidales bacterium | reverse complement strand
TTCAATCGTTGCTTCAATGGATGTTATTTCAACTGATTCGTGTTTGTTTTTCTTCAGGAAGCCGTATAAAGTATTTTTTTCAATATCATGTTCCCTGAATGAAACATGGGCCGACTGGCCGAAGGCATAAACGCTGTGAACCCCGGGGTATTCCCTGAGTTCGCCCAGCAGGTGATAGATATCGCCGGCCTTCACCGACAGCAGCGACATCGGGAAATTGCGCACAACCTCCTGAGGGGTGCTGATGGTCATGATGCGGCCACTCTGCATCAGCGCAACCCGGTCGCAAAGGCTTGCCTCATCCATGTATGGAGTGGAGACCAGGATGGTGATCCCGGCAGTTTTCAGCCGTTTCAGCATTTCCCAGAATTCGAGCCGCGACACGGCATCCACCCCGGTTGTGGGTTCATCGAGGAACAGTATCTCCGGCTTGTGGATCATGGCGCAGGATAAGGCAAGCTTCTGCTTCATCCCGCCCGATAATTTCCCCGCTTTACGGTCTTTGAACGGTTCGATCTGCTGGTAGATCTCCTTCACCAGGTGGTAATTTTCACTGATGGTGGTGCCAAATATGGTCGCGAAAAAGTTCAGGTTTTCCTCAACCGTCAGATCCTGGTAGAGCGAAAATCTCCCGGGCATGTATCCGCAGATATTCCTGATTTTCTTGTAATCTTTCACCACATCAAAGCCTTCCACACTGCAGGTGCCGGCATCGGACAAAAGCAGGGTGGTCAGGATGCGGAAGAGGGTGGTTTTGCCAGCTCCGTCGGGCCCGATGAATCCAAAAAGCTCGCCCCTGGCAACATCAAAAGAGATATTGTCAAGGGCGATGGTTTCACCAAATCGTTTGGTCACCTGTTGAACATGGACGGACAATGACAGCATCTTTTAATTCTGTGGTGCGATGCTTTTTGTCCAATAGGTGTTTCTCCCAAGCAATGAAACACCCATGTACCCACGAATTTTCAGCTTGTTTGCACTTTCGAACTGGATGTTGCATTTATAGGTTTTCCCGTTTTTGGGATCATAGATGGTTCCACCCGACCATTCGTCCTTACCGTCAAATGAAAAGTTTTTCATGTTGACCAGTCCGATTAGGGGGACCGTTTTCAGTTTGGCATCGGGATTTTCTTTATCGGTGCGAGGCAATCCGGTGATGGAATCATTGGGGGTCCTGAGCCAAACCAGCTTACCGAAATACTTACCGTTCTCTTTATAGAGGGTCATCTTTCCTGTAGCCTCCTGGTTAAGCCAGGTACCGAGAATATCATCGGCCTTGTGGGTTTGAGTAAAGGCTGACATCCCCGACCACATGGTCACAAGCAGGATCAATAAGAATGCTGAAATAGTTTTTTTCATGTTTTTTGGTGTTGGTTAATTTGAGATTAATTTAATTTCGCCGGGCATACCTATTTTCAGGCTGCCGTTATTCAAAACACGCACCTTCACTGCGTATACGAGGTTCACACGTTCCTCTTTAGTCTGGATAGTCTTGGGAGTAAATTCAGCTGTTTGCGAGATCCAGCTGATTAAACCTTCCATGGTTGTATTGGTTTTATCGTCCTTATCAATACGAACCTCCACCTTGTCACCGATTTTGATGTGGGGAAGCTGTGCCCCGCTTACGTAAACACGAAGTTGCATTTCACGCAGATCAGCAATCTTGTAAAGTGGTTTCCCAAAGGAGGTCACTTCATTGTTCTCAGCGAATTTCGTCAATACGGTCCCTTTTATGGGATTGACAATGCGGGCATTTTTAATCGATTCACGCATCTGGGCAATCTGCTGCTCCGTGCTGCCAATCTGATCCTCGATGCCCCGGAATTGAGATTTGATTGAAGCGATCTGCTTATCGATCATGTTCAGGCTGGAGTTAATGTCATCGAGTTGTTTCTGTGTTGCTGCGCCGTCTTTGAGCAACCTGATCACCCTGTTTTTCTCGATCAGGATATTTTCCCGGCTTTGTTCCTGGACTGCTATCTGGGCTGCCAGGTCCTCACGCCGTGATCCGGTAGCATTTTTTGAATCCATGATCTGCAACTTTTTCAGATGCAGGTCGGTGGTATCAATAAATCCAACTTGTTGGTTTGAATCGAGCAATTGTCCCTCTTCGACATCAAATAACATGATTTTTCCATTGGCAAGAGACGAAATCGTGACCTCTGTGGCTTCAAACGATCCGTAAGCATCAGGCTTGTCCTTGTTGTTGCTGCAGGACGATAAAAGCGCTGATCCTATTAAAAATCCAAGAAGATGTTTTTTCATGTGTTAATAATTTGTTTTTTAATGGTCACATGGAATACCCATATTATCATTCACGGTTTACATGAACATTGTTCTTATGGGTATTTCATGTGTCAAACTATTTCGGAAACATTTACAATTTACCAATATTGTACAAGTAACTGATTTTTGCTTTAATGAGTTGAAGTTTATGTATTTCCAGACCCATTCTGGCTTGGGTTTCATCGTTGACGCGGAGAAGATAATCACTGGAGGTGATGACTCCGTTCGACATCTGGGAAGATGCCGTTTTGGTTATACCTGCTCTTAATTCAACAAGTTCCTGATCTTTAATAAGGAGATCAGTTAGTTTTGTAATGTCGTTCAGATTTTTTTGAGTCGTCACTTTTAAATTTTTATCAAATGTTTCCTGCTGGTTTTTTATGATGTCACCCTGGATATCATAGATCTTTTTTTCATTCTTGTTGGCATTCCAATTCCAGGGATTCCATGTAAGCTTTGCGCCCACCATCAACATAGGCGCGAGGTCGGTTGATAGAAAATTATAGCCGGGAATTCCCAGGCCAACCTGGCCGAAGGCCCAAAGCTTAGGATTCCATTTTGTGGTTACCATGTTTTTCATCAGGTTAACCCGTTCACGTTGAATACCATACACCTCAAATTCGATGCGTTTATTTTCGTATGCCAAACCCGGGATGTTTATAGCGGGTGTAGTAAATGACGACCTTTCATCCAGGGGAAGTGTAATGAGCTCTGAAAGCATCTGAATGCTGGAAAGCCGGTCCATGGATAATTCATAACTGTTCTGTTCGAGTTTTATGATCTCAGCCTTTATCAGGTCGGCATTCATCCTGAGCGTGGATCCATTTATAACAGCTGATTCCACCTCGTTCAGCTTCGATACAAGTTGCTTTTTCGTTTCTTCCAGTAGCCTGATATTCTGCTGGGTAAGCAAGATACTGAAAAAAAACTGGTTTACCTGGTCTTTTAACAGGTACAGGCTTGCATCGACATTTTTTTGATCAACATTGAGATTGAATTTTTCAAGCTTTTTCTGGTAGTTTGTCACATTGCCATCATAGATGGATTCACTCACATCTAGAGTAAGTTTATATTGATCCTTGGGAATTGCAGGCCCCTGAAGCTGGGGAAGAGGCGGGGGCAGCGCGATAACAACCTCTGTTACTTCATTCTGCCAGGATGCCGTTCCATTGACATTGAATTGAGGCAGATAATTCTTATTCAGGTTTTTAGTCCGCAGATCACTCGATTTTTCCATCAGCGAAGCCTGGCGGTTCATGGGATAGGTTTTCTGTAATTGCTGATAGCAAAAATCCAGCGTAATTGAATCTTGTGCCCCGGCCGCCATCGCCAGAATGATTGCGATTATGACCATGGAAAATCTGAAGTGAAGGATATCAATAACTATGTTTTTTTTCATAGCCTTTTAAAGCATTAAGTATGAATTCAGGAACCACTGTTTTTCTTTCCTCATAAAATTGATTAAGTTGTTCATCTGAGTAACCAAAGATGTTTTCGATAAGCGGTTTAGCTACGATCGGAAAAACGCTGAGCGCCAGTATGTTGATAAAAACATGAAACGGATCAATCTCAAGGTTCAACTCGTCTTTTATCTGTTTTTTGATCTTATCAATCAAACGTTCCGGCAAAAGCTGGTTTTTTGCCAACATGGTTCTGATTTGCTCCGGTTTTTCGTACAATCCGTTCAAAATGAATAACGGCAGGTATGAGTTTTGTGACAGAAAGGAAACGTAATATCCAATAAAGGTTTCAATTTTGGTGGTGAAGGCGAGTTCAGAAAAGAAAATTTCGTTGAGTTTGGTGATGAGTTTGGAGAAGGCATCTTCAAAAACTGCCTGAAAAAGGTTATCCTTATTACGGTAATAATAATGTACGAGCGATTTATTCACACCAGCCTCGTCGGCGATCTCCTGCATGCGCGCACCATCGTAGCCTTTACAGTGAAATACCTTCTTGGCGGCATCCAGAATGCGTTCTTCTGATGATGAAATTGAATTTTCCATGCAGTTTAACCAGTTGGATTAATCATACGGTTTAACCAGGTGGTTAAAAGTAATGGAAATTTTTTTATGTCCAACTTTTTTTAAAAATTATTTGGGAATTTTAATTTTTTGTCCGGGTTTTAGCCGGTTGGAGTTTTTAAGGTCATTGAATGACTTAATCTGTGAGACAGTGACATCAAATTTATCGGCGATGTCCCACAGGTTATCCCCAGATTGGATGGTGTAAATGGTGAATTTCTGGGCCGAGGAGGAGGTTTTCGGTTTAGCACCTGGCTCTTGTTTCACTTTTACCGGTACCTGATTGGTTGAGGCGACTTTAATTTTTTGCCCAACTACGATTGTTGTACCGCTCAGGTTATTCCATCTCATCAGATCGGTTGTGGTGCAATGGTATATTCCGGCAATGGTGCCAAGACTTTCACCGCTTTTCACCACATGGATTATCTTTGCAAATTCGGCGGGCTGATTTGACTTTTCAGGTGATTTTTTGGTAACAGTCTCAGGATTTTTTGCGCTGCCAGATTTCTGCTCTCCGGTAGAATCTTTCTGAATCGCCTGAGGTACATAGGTTGAGGTAATCCCTGTATTTCCGCCCTTCGGGCTGGTCGGTTTTTTATAAACAAGGATTTTTTTCTTTGGTTTCAGGGTGGTCTTTTTGGTGTTGTTCAGGGCTTTTAAATCGTTCACTGTCATATTAAATTTTTTGGCGACCGATGCCATGGTTTCACCGCTTTTAACGGTATACAGATCAACTTCCCTATAATTATCAAACATCAGTTTCATCATCGAATCCTGCTGCGTCCCGCTTTGTGTTTTGTAGGCGTATAAAGCGGTTTCATTATTTATAAAACCTCCGACGTGTTTTTTGCGGAGTCGAAGCTTATAGGGGTTTTCAGGAGTGGCCGGTATGAAAAGATGCTTAAAAGAAGGATTGAGAAACTCTATCTCTTCCATCGGGATGTTCAGCATTTCAGATATTTGTTTGAATGAAAGGGGGCTGCGGACAGTAACGGTGTCGACTTCATAGTAAAGGATGCCTGGGTCAACCGGGCTGATTTTGTGTTCATTTGCATAGGTCATCACATAACTTGCTGCAATGAAAGCAGGCACATACGAACGTGTTTCCTTTGGTAGATAATTCATAATTGCCCAGAAATTTTTCATTCCTCCCGAACGGCGGATAGCTTTATTTACATTCCCGGCGCCTGAATTGTAGGCTGCCAGTGCAAGTGACCAGCTTCCATAAATATCATACAAGTCGTTCAGATGTTCACATGCAGCAATAGTAGCTTTATATGGGTCGAATCGGTCATCAACATACGAACTGACCTTTAATCCGTAAACTTTCCCTGTGCCATACATAAACTGCCAGAGGCCTTTTGCGCCCATCGGCGAATTGGCCGTTGGATTCAATGCAGATTCAATCACAGCAAGGTATTTTAACTCCAGTGGCATGTTGTATTTATCCAGTTGTTCTTCAAACAAGGGAAAATAAATCTGTGATAATCCAAGAATTCTGGCTGTCAGCTTTCGTTTTCTTACCGAATAGAGTTCAATGAATTTTTTGACCTCGCTGTTGTAAACAAACTCGAACGGCGACTCATCATTCATCTGTGCAATGCGTTCACGGTAAACCGAATCGGGAAAAGCAGGAACATCATTATCTACATAGGTATTCCAGTTTTGATATTGATGTGCATTGGGAAATTCAGCATCCTCAAATATCTTTAGATTGGCGAGACTGTCAAGCATTATGACTACCGGGTCATCGACAACGAGTTTATGACTTCTGATAACTGAGTCGGGCCGTATTGTATCCTGAGCAGACAGGAATAGGGGGGTAAGGAAAATCAGGAGGATAAAAAAATGGTTTTGATTCAATGCCATGCAGGTAACATTTTAATTGATAACTTAATAGCTATAACTGGAAAAGTTGGATTTTATTTTAAAAATTTTCAACGTGAATCGTAACCTCCGAATGATCAAACTCGGATTTGATGTTTTCCTCAATCTGGTCGCAAATTACATGTGCCTCCCTGACGGTTTTGTTTGGGTCAAGGTTCAGATGGAAATCAATATACTTGTAATTTCCGGCCTTCCGGGTGCGAAGGTTATGGAAGCTCATTTCATTTGTACAGTGCTTTTGGATGATGGCTGCAATATGGCTGACGTCATGGGAAGGTAAAGCAAGATCGAGCAGCGGGGCATACGCTTTGGAGAATAATTCGTAAGATTCCTTAAGGATCAGCAGGGCCACAAAAATAGCGATAATTGGGTCGAAAAGGTGAATTCCGCTGAACCACATCAACAACAATCCGGCTGCAACACCAAATGAGGTGTACACATCTGTCTTCAGATGAAGCGCATCTGCCTCGAGGGCAACAGAATCAGTTTCTTTTGCGACCCGGTATAGTTTTCTTGAAACCAGAATGTTGACAACAGCTGAAACGAGCATAACAACAACGCCAAAACCGATTTGTTCAACCTTGGTTGGTTCGATAATTTTTTTCACTGCTTCATAAATAATCCAGAATGCAGCAACAAAAATCAGGAGCGCTTCGACAACACCCGAGATGTTTTCAAACTTCCCATGGCCATAAGGATGGCGTTCGTCGGCAGGGGTGTCTGATATCCGTACTGAAAAAAAAGCCACCAGTGAAGCCAGTAAGTCCATAAATGAATGAATGGCTTCGGATATAATACTGACCGATCCGGAAAGTAACCCGACAACTATTTTCATAATGATGAGTCCGCTGTTTGACAAAATAGACAGGCGTGCAACACTTACTTTTTTATTCATCATCAATAAATTTCAGCAAATTTAATGATTTTGAAAGAACGGCGAAAGTGTTAATTTTGCGCACCAATCCTGCTATGATGAAAAACCTGTTTCTTTTGATTATTCCCATACTGTTTCTTACCACTAAGGTTATTGCCCAGGATCAGGTTAACCCTCCTTCAGCGAAACTCAGGCATGTGATGACCCCTGAAGAATTATTACGCAAAGGGGAAATTGGAAAATATTTTATTGAAACAGCTCCTCCTGTAGCTCCCGTAAGGAATGTTGCAGAATTCGACAGGATGCAGGGAGCGCTTATAGCTTACCCTTTTGGGATTCCGATGTTACTGATAAAGGAAATGGCTACCGAAATAAAGGTTACAACTATTGTAGCCTCCAATGCTCAAAAAAACATCGTAATCAACCAATATGTTGCTAACGGGGTTGATACCAGTCATTGTAATTTTCTTATTGCACCCACCGACACTTACTGGACCAGAGATTACGGCCCATGGTTCGAATCGGACAGCAATAACCAGATCGGAATTGTCGATTTTCCTTATAACCGTCCACGACCCAATGATGATGAAATTCCAAAAAAAGTCGCAACGATGCTTGGAATACCCTGGTTTGGGATGAACCTTATTCATACCGGGGGTAATTATATGACAAGCGGTTATGGCATCTCATCCTCGACGGAACTTGTATGGGAGGAAAATCCAACCCAGACACACCTGCAGGTTGCTCAAAAGGTACATGATTATCTTGGGGTGGAAAATTATTTTGTGCGTCCCGATCCAAACGGCACTTACATTGATCATATTGACTGTTGGGGAAAATTTCTCGGTCCCGATAAGGTTCTAATCCGGAAAGTATCTCCATCGCATTCACGATACGCGATGATAGAAGCTGCCGCCGCTTTCTGGGCAACAGCAAATTGTTCATATGGTTATCCATATAAAGTTTACCGGGTAAATACGCCACAGGACCAACCATATACCAATTCGTTGATCCTCAATAATAAAGTAATGGTGCCCATCATGAATTCAATGTGGGACGACAGCGCCCTGGCAGTTTACCAGGCGGCCATGCCGGGATATGAAATAATCGGTTTCGTTGGTAATCCTTCCGCACCATGGGAGGCGACCGATGCATTGCATTGCCGGGTTATGGGAATTGCTGATGTCGGACTTCTTTTCATCAAACACATTCCCCTGGCAGGGAACCAGCCATGTGAAACTGATTATGTGATCAATGCCGACATTATTGCAAGCAGTCATCAGCCAGTGAAAAGCGACTCGGTATTTGTTTTTTATTCGGTTAACGGCGGCCAATACGAATCTTCCCTGATGATAAATACTTCAGGAAGCCATTACAGAGGGATCATCCCGAAACAGCAGCCGGGCGGCGTAGTAAAATATTACCTGACTGCGGCTGATCAGTCAGGACGTCATGCTGCTACCCCGTTCATCGGTGCAGCAGATCCTTATGTCTTTACAACGGTCCATACCAATATCACAGCTGTTCCTGACACCTTATGGTTTTTAACCGCGGAAGATGCTTGGACAGGCCAGTTCACCCGCCTGCATAATTATACGGCAACCACAATCAGCCTTACCGACATCCAACAAGAGGGTGAATCCGGTTGGCCATGGGTCGACTCCTTGTCGGTGACCTCTTTTCCCCACCTGATGAACCCGGGGGACTCGGAATATGTCCTCGTCAGGATACCATTGCCAGTCGATGGGGCGCCTGCGACTCTGTATCTCGTTGACTCCCTGCGTTATACTACAACTGCCGGTGCGCAGCACCTGGTTATCATGATCAATACCGACCTCCTGAACGGTATTAACAAAAATCCCGGAACCACTGTGCTCAGAAACAGTTATCCCAATCCGTTCAGTTCAGTAACCTTCATCCCGTTCGAGATAAATCAACCCAGCCATGTTACCCTGGAAATACTTGATATCAGGGGATCTTTGGTCAAAACCCTTGTTTCAAAAGTGATTGAACACTGTAATACCACTATTCAGTGGGATGGGACTGATGCTCATGGAAATAAACTCCCGGGAGGAATTTACCTGTGCCGATTAACTACCGAAAACAAAGTTGAAACAAACCGGATGGTTTTACTTCGCTAAATGAAAGAAGCAGGGGACTATTCAACCAAATGATTGGTCTTCTGCTTTTCCGGCCGCATCTGCGGGAAGAACAGGACATCCTGGATGGATGCCGAGTTGGTCATGATCATGGTTAGCCGGTCAATGCCAATGCCAAGCCCTGCAGTTGGCGGCATTCCGAATTCGAGGGCCCGGAGAAAATCCTCGTCGAGCACCATGGATTCGTCGTCGCCGCGTTTTCCCAGTTCAAGCTGCGATTCAAACCGTTCGCGCTGATCAATTGGGTCGTTCAGTTCGGAAAATGCATTGCAAAGTTCTTTCCCATTGCAGATAGCTTCAAATCGTTCAACCAGCCCTGTCTTGGTGCGGTGTTTTTTGGCAAGCGGAGACATTTCAACAGGGTAATCGGTTATAAATGTTGGCTGGATAAGGAATGGCTCACATTTTTCCCCAAAAATCTGGTCTATGATTTTTCCCTTCGCCATGGTTCGGTCGACGGGTACATCCAGCGCCCTGGCGACCAGGCCAAGTTCTTCTTCTGATTTGTTGCTGATATCAACTCCGGTGAAATGTTCAATGGCTTCAAACATTGTGAACCGTTTCCAGGGGCGTTTGAAATCGATCAGGTTATCGCCCACCTGAACCTGTGTTGTTCCATGAAGGTCCAGGGCTATTTTCTCTACCATCTCCTCAACCAGGTCCATCATCCATTCATAATCCTTGTAGGCAACGTACAACTCCATCTGTGTGAATTCGGGATTGTGAAAGCGATCCATTCCTTCGTTACGGAAATCTTTCGAAAACTCGTACACTCCGTCGTATCCGCCCACAATAAGCCGTTTGAGATAGAGCTCATTTGCGATCCTGAGATATAATGTCATATCGAGGGTGTTGTGAAAAGTTTTAAACGGCCTTGCCGCGGCACCGCCATAAAGAGGCTGTAAGACCGGTGTTTCCACTTCCAGGTAGGATTTGGCATTCAGGTAATTCCTCATTGAGTTCTGCAGGACATTCCGCTTCACAAACACAGCGCGCACTTCGGGGTTTACGATCATGTCGACATACCGCTGGCGGTAACGCTGTTCGGGATCGGTGAAGGCATCGAATACTTCATCTTCCTTTTCTTTCACGATGGGCAGCGGGCGGAGCGATTTGCTGAGTAATACCAATGATTTAACGTGGATTGTAATCTCCCCCATCTGGGTAATGAAAACAAACCCGGTTACCCCGATTATGTCGCCGATATCGAGCAGTTTTTTGAATACGGTATTATATAGTGTTTTATCCTCGCCGGGGCAAATATCATCACGTTTCACATATAATTGTATCCGGCCGCTTTCATCCTGCAACTCCATGAAGGATGCAGCGCCCATGATACGCCTGCTCATGATACGTCCGGCGATGCTCGCTTGCTGGTATAAGGTATTGTTGCCGGGAAAATATTTTTTTATTTCAGCAGCCCTGACATTGACTTCAAAAGTTTCGGGCGGATAGGGATTGATGCCAAGCCTGATAATTTCATTTAATGAATTTCTGCGGATGATTTCCTGTTCGGTTAATCCTGTCGTCATATTACCAAAATTTCGGCAAAGATAAGGTTTTTAGTAAAACCATTCAGGATCAGGAGAGGACGGTATGGAGGATATGATGTGACTGCAATCCCCTGAAGCCGGGAAGATGCAATTGATAATAGATCAGGATGGTTTCAAGCAGCCATTCGCGAACAATTGATTTCTGGCAGGGCTCAAAATTTTGAACCCTGTCGGGGTTTTGTTGGCCGAACTCGGATAACCAGGAATGAAAGAGTTTACTCTTTTCCGGATCAAGATAATGCGGGTGGCCCGGGATGGAGGACTGAAAAATCCCATCGCGCATATTGAATACCGGACATAATTCAGAATAATTGTCCTGTGGGAAAATCCCAAGGTATTGCATCAGTTGCATCGCAAAACAGATATGAAAAAGGGATACATTTTTTTCGGTCGTGTCAAGTTGCATGCATGTATCCCAAAGGAACTGAAAGAGGGGCGGGTTAGCCTCTTCTTCTCGAATTGATTTGTATAACAATTCATTCATAAACAGGGTCACAGAACTTTTCCTGATATCATATGGAATCGTCTGATAGGGATAGGCCAGCCTGACCTCCTTCACTGATTGCAGCGAATGTCTCTCTTTGTGATATACTACAAGGTCAAGCATTGTAAGTGCCTGGAAAAGTCCGGGTTTGATCCTTGATTTTGGATTCCTGATACCTTTGAATAAGTAGGATTGAAGTCCGAAGAGCCCGGTGTATATTTTTACGATCAGACTGGACTCGGAATACTTGAGTGAATGAAAAACGATGCCTCTCGTTGAATGAAGCATTATTTGATGATGAGGATTTTCGTTACGATCTTTTCCGATCCGGTATCATCGGCTGCATATACCAGATAGACTCCGGTCTGCGCTTTTTTACCGTCAAAATTTTTACCGTCCCATACTGCCTGTCCTCCTTCTGCACGGGTTGAAAAGACCAGTCCCCCGTTGATGTCGGTAATCCGGATCTGGGCATTGTTCACCAGCCCCTTAACGGCAATGTAGCCATCATAATCAGATTTGACAGGATTAGGAAATGCATAAACATCTTCATTGGTATCACCCCCTGGAGTTGCCAGTGCCCTGAATGAAATCACGCCCTTGTCGGTACCGAAAAACACCTCTCCATCCTTGTTGATAGCGATACAGGTTAAACGGTCAGAAAGCAGTGGACTATCTTCAGCAGTGAAATGATAGATTTGTTTTGTTCCGTCCTCGGAAAACAGAAATACACCTCCGCGGTCGGTTCCGATCCATTTTTGGTTCGCCCCGTCGACTGCAATTGAAGTAACAGATTCATTTTCAAGAAGATATTGTACATAGCTGCCCTGGGTGACCAGGATGCGCTGGGCATCGAAATTCTGACCGGGTTGAAAAACATTCTCAGGAGAATAAAAGACGGCGACTCCCTGTTCAGTTCCGATCCAGATCTCCCCGTTTTTATCTTCGGCCATGGCAATGACATTATTTCCGGGAATATGTCCGCTGCCAACAGCTGAATTCAGGAGTTTGGCCTGGTCATCGGTGGGATTTTCAGGGGTTCCGTTATCGGTGAAAACCATGATTGAATTCGGATTCATGTTTCCATAACGCATCTGGATCCATTTCTGCCCAAGTTTGTTCACCAGAATCTGCCCCAGGTCGTTTTCATTTACAATTGGAATGGTGAAGCCGGTCCAGCTGTCGCCCTTTTTCATTGACAGACAGCTGTTGTTGTGTGAGGTGACAGCCCACAGGTTCCCCGATGCATCGAATGTAATGCCTCCCACCCGGATATCGGAGGTGTCGGAAGCAGAGTGATTGCGAAGGGTGCTGTTTCCATATGTAAAACGCCTGATTACAGAATCGTTGTATATTTCGAGCAACCCGGTTCCATAAGTCCCTGCAAATACATGTTTGGGGTCATTCGGGTCAATGGCAATAGTAACCACGTCGTGTGTCTGGCTCATCACGGGATTATTGTATCCCGAGAGATTTCGCCAGTCTGTGTTATTAAAATGGTAAACCTGAGGCTGGATATAGATTGGTATAAACGAACCATCTCTTCCCCCGGGAGCAATATACAATTCATTACCCAGGCTTGTCATATTGAAGGCCAATGCAGAGGATGGGCCACTGAGATTCAGGTGATTAACCGTGACGGCTTTGGGATCATAACCGAGCAAGCCTGAATAGGTGTCGCCAACCCAGAATAACCCATCACGGTCGGCAATGGCATCCTGTGGATATGGAGCCCCGGGAAAATAATTATAAATTACCGCGGCGACTTCCATATCAGGATTAAAAACTTTGACGAAATAATTATAGGAGACCAGGAGATAATTATCATCCGATTGCAAATTCATCACCGTGGTAAAGTCGGCCCGATCCCATATATTCCACATCCCGTCTGAAAAAGTATAAATCGTATCAGTTAATGTTGAGCCTTTCTTTTTGTTAACATATATTTTACCGGCAAAATGGGTAATCGTGCTGTAATTGGCTGAGGTATCGATTCTTGCATCTTTATGCCAGGAGGCGAAATTAGCCAGGTTGGGATCATTGGCGTAAGCCTTGTAGATTCCCTTTTCCGATGCGGCAAACAGGGAATCATGCTGATCTTTTGTCAGTGCAAGTACATTAACCTGGCTGCCATCCTTCCCGATATAATAGGTGTCGCGTATCTCCTCCTTATTGATGTCAAGCACAACGATACCGAAACCGCATGATAAATATGCATCCTTGCCTATAAAGAAGATATCATTAATGGTTTTATTCCCTAAAATCGGCTTACGTTTGATATCTGAAATATTGATAACGGTGTTGTTCTTGATCAGGTCGATGTTGGCATTGCTGTATGCGATTACGAGGGTTTGATACTCCTTGTTGTAGCGGATTGTGTTGATTCCGATGTCTGACAATCCGTTGATTTTGGTTATGCGCACCACACTGTTGTCTTCTTTATCGAAATAAAAAACGGCATAAGGCGTGGAGGCATATATCCTGCTTCCGGCATCGGTTACAGAGTTGACCAATGTGTAAGGAAGTTCATCCCGCCAATGACCGATAGGCACCTGTTGTGCAAAAAGTTCAGAGGCGCATGAAAGGATCAAAAGGCATGTCAAGGTGTATCGAAATAGATTCATGAATGCAGAATTTCTGAAATTATAATGATAACTGATTCAAGATAACTGTTTTTTCCCTGATATATTGTCATATCAGGCTATCTCAGAGGATCATTCCTGCGGCGACCGTTTCGTTGGTGGCTTCATCAATGAGGATAAGACTTCCGGTGATTCGGTTAACCTTGTAAGGATCGAAAAAAAGCGGCTTGGTCGTTCGGATCCGGATTCGTGCAATGTCGTTCATACGTAGGGTTTTATTCTCAGTCAGTTTTTCCAGCGTGCTGATGTTCAGCACATAATCGATGTTCTGGATCAGGCAACGAACATCCCTAGTGGTATGTTTCAACGCATATTTTCCCTGAATTTGCATTGGCCTGGGATTCATCCAGCAAATCATTGCATCGATGTCGCAACTCTCTTGAGGAGAATCCTCAATACCGGCAATCATATCACCCCGGCTGATATCGAGGTCATCTTTCAGTGTCAGGGTAACCGACATCGGAGGATGTGCCTCTGAAAGCGCTTTGCCATAGGTGTCGACCGATGCGATTTCACTTTCCAAATGTGAAGGCAGGACGACGACCTTATCCCCGGGATGGAAGAAGCCGCCGGCAACCCGGCCTGCATAGCCGCGGTAATCGTGGAATTCATCCGATTCGGGACGGATGACATATTGAACCGGGAAGCGCTGATGCACCAGATCGTGATCCTGGCTGATGGGAATGGTTTCGAGGTGATGCAGCAATGTTCCACCATTATACCAGGGCATATTTTCGGAAGGCTTTACCACGTTATCGCCTTTCAGCGCACTGATGGGGATAAAACGCATATCCTGATCGGGAAATACCTGGTTTGCAAAGGCCTGGAAATTATTGAGTATTGCAGTGTACACAGCCTGACTGTAATCCATCAGGTCCATCTTGTTGATGCAGACAATGATGTGAGGAATGCCAAGCAGGGAAGCGAGAAAAGCATGCCGGTGCGTTTGTTCGATCACGCCATTGCGGGCGTCGATCAGCACGATAGCGGCATTGGCTGTGGAGGCCCCGGTCACCATATTGCGGGTGTACTGGATATGTCCCGGAGTATCGGCAATGATAAACTTCCGTTGCGGGGTGGCAAAATACCGGTAGGCCACATCGATAGTGATGCCCTGCTCGCGTTCGGCACGCAGGCCATCGGTAAACAGGGCCAGGTTGAGGTGTTCGCTGCCTTTCTGGACGCTGGCGCGTCTTACGGCGTCGAGCTGGTCTTCAAAAATGGATTTACTGTCGTACAACAGGCGCCCGATGAGCGTACTCTTCCCGTCATCCACACTTCCAGCGGTGGTGAATCGCAGCAATTCCATGCCCAGGTAGGCTTTGGTTGAAAAAGTTTGTTCCATCAGAAATATCCCTCCTTTTTCCGGTCTTCCATGGCTGCTTCGGAACGTTTATCATCATACCTGCCACCCCTTTCTGTAACACGCGTTGCAGCGATCTCCTGGATGATGTCTTCGACCGTATCTGCGGTCGACAGAGTGAGTCCGGTACAGGAAATGTCGCCAACCGTGCGGCAGCGGACACGCCTGAACTCAACTTTCTCAGTGGGTTTCATCTCCATGAAGGGAGCTGCTGCAAGCCAAACGCCATCGCGGTAAAAAACATCCCGTTCATGGGTAAAGTAGATGCTGGGGAGATCGATGTTTTCGGCGAGAATATATTGCCACACATCCATCTCGGTCCAGTTGCTTATGGGGAACACGCGGAAATGTTCTCCCATTCGTTTCTTTCCGTTAAACATATACCAGAGCTCCGGACGCTGGTTTTTGGGATCCCACTGCCCGAATTCATCACGGTGGGAAAAAAAGCGCTCTTTCGCCCTGGCTTTCTCCTCGTCGCGCCGGGCTCCGCCAATGGCTGCATCAAATTTGTTCTTTTCAATCGCGTCGAGCAAGGTCACCGTTTGCAGTACGTTGCGACTGGCATTTATGCCCTTTTCTTCAACAGCCCGCCCGATATCGATCGACTCCTGCACCGATCCCACCAGCAGCCGGGCATTAACCGATTTTGACAGCCAGTCCCTGAAGTCAAGGGTTTCGGGAAAATTGTGCCCGGTGTCAATGTGTAAAAGAGGGAAAGGGATACTGGCAGGGTAGAAGGCTTTGCGCGAAAGGTGCACCAGAACAATAGAATCCTTACCCCCTGAAAACAGCAGAACCGGACGCTCAAATTGTGCTGCTACTTCACGTAATACATAAATTGCTTCCGACTCCAGCTCTTTCAGATGAGTCAGTTGATAGTTATCCATATTGAAAAAGAAAGCAAAATTACATTTTTTTGTCAGACTACTTCACCCAATAACGTTGCGGAAGTGGCGCCGGAAATTTTTACCTGAATATACTCCCCCTCTCCGGCAGCAGTTTTGTTGAAAACAGCGACCTTGTTTTGTGAACTGCGCCCGAAATACTGGTTGTTTGAACGTTTTGATGATCCTTCAACCAGGATTTCCAATGATTTGCCAATTTCATCTTGGTTTTTGGCCAGTGACAATTTCTGCTGAAGATGAATAATTTCCGTTAACCGCCGGTCTTTGATTTCCGCCGGTATATTGTCATCGAGCGTATCAGCAGCCAGTGTTTGCGGTCGTTCCGAATATTTAAACATAAATGCGGCGTCGTAGCCTACCCACTCCATGAGCGAAAGCGTATCCCGGTGGTCATCCTCTGTTTCGTTGCAGAATCCGGCAATTATATCTGTCGAAATGGCGCAGCCGGGAATGATTCTGCGGATGGCTTGAATTCGTTCCATATAATCTTCACGGGTGTATTTCCGGTTCATCAGATCAAGCATATGATTGCTCCCCGATTGCACCGGAAGGTGGATGGCTTTGCAGAGATTGGAATTCCGGGCGATGGTGTACAGCAGTTCATCGGAAATATCTTTTGGATGGGAGGTTGCAAAACGTATGCGCATCAAAGGACTTACCTGCGCCACCATTTCGAGTAACCGAGCGAAATTGATAGCCGTGTTGCCGGTTTTCCAATCATAGGAGTTTACATTCTGTCCGAGAAGAGTTACTTCACGATACCCTTTAACAAACAGGTCGGTTGCCTCCCGTACAATCGACGCTGCATCCCGGCTGCGTTCCTGTCCACGCGTGGAGGGGACCACGCAGTATGAACAATAATTCTCACAGCCGCGCATGATCGATATGAAGGCGGAAACCCCGTTGGAATCAAGGCGAACAGGGGTAATATCGGCATACGTTTCATCGGTGGAAAGGATCGTGTCGATGGCCTTCTGCCCGGTGCCAACCTGTGCCAGCAACTGCGGGAGATGCCGGTAAGAATCGGGTCCGGCAACAAGGTCGAGCAATTGCTCCTCCTCCATCAGGGCAGTTTTCGTGCGGTCGGCCATGCACCCCAGCAAACCGATGATCAGTTCCGGCCGTTTCTTCCGCAGGGATTTAAAATATTGAAGCCTTTTTCTAACCCGCTCTTCCGCATTTTCCCTGATGGAGCATGTATTCACCAGCACGATATCGGCCAAGGTTACTTCATGCGTATTTTCAAATCCATGTTCCGTTAAAATAGAAGCAACAATTTCACTGTCAGAAACATTCATCTGACATCCATATGTTTCAATATATATTTTTTTATTATTTTTCACGTTAGGGTATTACCTTATGGTCAAATGACCGATTAAGCATAAAAAAGAGGTGCAAAGGTAAGGATTAACTTAATTGTCTTACTTTTGCACCGGATTTCGAGAACTAAATACGGTATCCATATGACGAAGAACTTAGTTATTGTTGAGTCTCCTGCCAAGGCCAAAACCATTGGAGGGTTTCTGGGGAAGGATTTTACGGTGAAGTCGTGCATGGGACATGTGGCAGATCTGTCGAAAAAGGATCTTGGGGTGGACATTGAAAATGGATTTATTCCACAGTATATCATCTCCCCCGAGAAGAAGAAGATTGTTGCAGAATTAAAAAAACTTGCCCAGGGTTCGGAATGGGTTTGGCTGGCGTCTGATGAGGACCGCGAGGGAGAAGCCATATCATGGCATTTGATCGAAGCGCTTGGACTGGATGTGGCCAAAACCAAACGTATCGCCTTTCATGAAATCACTAAATCTGCCATCCAGGAAGCGATTGAAAACCCAAGGGCCATTGATAAGCATCTTGTTGATGCGCAGCAGGCACGCCGTGTGCTGGACCGGCTCGTGGGTTTTGAACTATCTCCTCTGCTTTGGAAAAAAATCAAACCATCCTTATCGGCCGGCCGGGTTCAATCGGTTGCGGTGAGGCTGATCGTGGAGCGTGAGGAGGAAATCAAAAACTTCCTGAGCACCTCCGCCTTTCGCATTGCCGCCGATTTCCTTTTAAAGAACGGGGAGAAAGTCAGTGCAGTGAAGGCTGAGCTGAACAAGCGTTTCGCGAAAAAAGAGGATGCGGTTGCTTTTCTTAAAAAGTGTATTCCATCTACTTACACAGTCGAAGATGTGGATACCAGGCCATCACGGAAATCACCCGCAGCGCCATTTACCACCTCCACTCTGCAACAGGAGGCCTCCAGAAAACTGGGATTTTCGGTAGCCAACACCATGCGTGTGGCACAGGAACTTTACGAGTCGGGGATGATCACCTATATGCGTACCGACTCGGTAAACCTTTCTGACATGGCCCTGGCGATGTCGCGAACGGAAATCACCACGGCATTCGGAGCTGAATATGTGAAAACACGCAAATTCACCACCAAATCCAAAGGGGCACAAGAGGCACATGAGGCCATTCGCCCGACCTTTATGACCAACAGGACCATCGAGGGAGACAAATCGCACAAACGCCTGTATGAACTGATCTGGAAACGGACCATTGCCTCGCAGATGGCCGACGCTGAACTTGAAAAAACAAATGTTACAATAGCCATTTCCGGGGCCGATGAAAAATTCATGGCTCGTGGAGAGGTGATCAAATTTGACGGATTCCTGAAAGTTTACATGGAATCGACCGATGAGGAGGAGCAGAATGGAGAAGAGGGCATGCTACCCCAGATGATTACCGGCGATAAGCTCACCTTGTCGGAAATGAATGCCCAGGAAAAATTTACCCAGCAACCCTTCCGGTATACCGAGGCAATGCTGGTGAAAAAAATGGAGGAACTGGGTATCGGTCGGCCTTCAACCTATGCGCCCACCATTTCGACCATACAGAAGCGAGGATATGTTGTAAAGGAAGACCGGCCTGGTATAACGAGAAATTTTACTTTGGTGACACTCCGGAAGTCCATTATTACCGAACAGGTAAAAACCGAGAATGTGGGATTTGAGAAATCCAAACTCTTCCCGACAGATATCGGTACTGTAGTAAACAATTTTCTGGTCGAGAATTTCAACAATATTCTTGATTATAATTTCACTGCCACCGTTGAAGAGGAATTCGATGAAATAGCCGAAGGAAAGATGGTGTGGAACCAGATGATCAAGGAGTTTTATTTTCCGTTTCATAAGCAGATTGAAGGTACATTGGAAAATTCGGGTAAGGTGAGTGGCGAAAAACTACTCGGGAAGGAACCCAAGACCGGCCAAAACGTTTTTGTTAAAATAGGCAGGTACGGCCCCATGGTCCAGGTTGGGGATGCCGAGGCTGAGGCCAAGCCGAAATTCGCCTCTCTGAAAAAAGGACAGAGCATTGATACGATCACACTCGACGAAGCTCTCGAACTGTTCAGGCTTCCCAGGTCAATCGGCGAATTTGAAACCAAAGAGGTAACCGTGGCAATTGGACGGTTTGGTCCCTATATCCGTCATAATTCGCTGTTTTATTCTCTTCCCAAGGAAGATGATCCATTGACGATAGAACTCGAACGGGCTTGTGAAATCATCCGGGTGAAAAGGGAGCAGGACAGCCAGAAGATACTGAATGAATTTAGTGAAAACGGCACCATGATCCAGGTTCTGAATGGCAGGTATGGCGCCTATATTGCTTGTAATAAGGAGAACTTTAAAATTCCGAAAGGGAAAGATCCCAAGGGCTTAACCTTTGAAGAATGTAAAAAAATTATTGCTGAAACACAGCCCTCAAAATCTAAATCGAAGAAGAAAAAGTAATGTCCCATGGATATTTCTGCTTTTTTTGAACCACTCGACCCGGGTGAATTTCCGTACAGCGGAGAATCCGCAGGTCAGGCCCGGCTTGGAAATGTAATCGGTATTTTTAATGATGCCAGTGATTTCCCGGATTATACCATATACGACATCGCCCTGATCGGGGTGAAAGATGACCGGAATGCCATCGAAAATGCAGGTTGCGGAATGGCTCCTGATTCTATCCGGAAATTTCTTTATAAGCTCAACTCCGGACCTCATGCCGTTAAACTGGTTGATCTTGGTAATATTAAAAGGGGATTCACTGTTACGGATACCTATTTTGCCCTGAGTTCAGTGGTTGCTGAAATGATCAGCAACAACGTACTGCCGGTTATTATTGGGGGAAGTCAGGATCTGACCTATGCAAATTATCAGGCGTATCAGAGTCTTGGACAGATTATCAATATTGTTGCGGTTGATCCTATGTTTGACCTGGGAAAATCGGAGCAGGAGATGGATTCGCAATCCTACCTGAGCAACATTATTTTGCATCAGCCCAATTATCTGTTTAATTATGCCAACATTGGCTACCAAACCTATTTTATTGATCAGGATGCCCTGCGGCTTATGAAAAACCTGTTTTTCGACACCTACCGGCTTGGCATTGTACGCGAAAGTCTCGAAGAGGTGGAACCCATAGTGCGCAATGCCGATATGCTCAGTTTTGATATCTCGGCCATCCGGAATTCTGATGCACCAGGGAACGGGAATGCGACCCCCAACGGGTTTTACGGAGAAGAGGCCTGCCAGATTATCCGTTATGCAGGCTTAAGCGACAAGCTGACCTCAATTGGTTTTTATGAAGTCAACCCCAAATTTGATAAAACCGGTCAAACCGCCCATCTGGTTGCCCAGATGATCTGGTATTTTATCGATGGTTTTTATAACCGAGCCCATGACTTTCCATTCAAAAACGAGGAAGATTATCTGAAATACAGGGTCAGTATCAGCGATCACAAGGAAGAGATCGTTTTTTACAAGAGCAAAAAAACCGATCGCTGGTGGATGGAGATCCCTCTGCCCGCTGAGCAAAGGATCAAATATGAACGTCATTACCTCGTACCCTGCTCCTACAAGGATTACCAGGTGGCCTGTGAAAACGACATCCCCGACCGCTGGTGGATGGTTTACCAGAAGCTGATGTAGGGATTGGCCATTAGGCATTGGCCATTAGCCATTTGTCCCGCGTCCCGTGTCCCGATTTTTCTTCATTCGTAAATCGTTAAGGTCCTATTCTCTCCGGATTTGCGGTAACAAAACTTTTCCAGCCCGAAAATTTCTTGCCGGTTTCCGTTGTTCCTTTCTGAAAATAGTGGCATACGGCGGCGGCGAGGCCGTCGGTTGCATCCATTGTTTCCGGTGTTTCGCGTATTTCCAGCAGGTGTATGAGCATGGAGGCGACCTGTTCCTTAGAAGCGGCTCCCTTTCCCGTGATGGATTGCTTGATCTTTCGCGGGGAATATTCAAAAATTGGAACCGACTTCGAAAGTGCGGCGGCAATAGCCACCCCCTGGGCTCTGCCAAGTTTGAGCATCGATTGAACATTTTTTCCAAAGAACGGCGCCTCAATAGCCAACTCAACGGGATGATATTGTTCAATCAGGGAGATCACCCGCTCAAAAATTATCTTCAGCCGCAAGGTGTGATCGTCGTATTTGTTTAATTTTAGCACGCCCAGGGCGAGCATCCGGATCTTGTTCCCGGTCACACTAATCAGACCGTATCCCATGATGGTGGTACCCGGGTCAATTCCTAAGATGATTCGTTCGCTGGTCATAAGCTATGTTGAAAACCTGCCAAAATTACGCAAAATGGGGAACCTAATGCTGCTAAACTGGAGCCTGGAGGCGGCAAAATGGAGGTTCCTGATCGGAAAAAATTGAAAAGGTGGATTTTTTCAAGGCACAGCATTACCTTCCTGAGACTGTTATCAGCCGTCGTTACGTTTTTATTGGCATGGTCGTCTTTGGCCAGCCTGATGTTGTTGAAGGAACTGTCAAACTTGGTATATTAGCGGCTTCCACCTCGTTGTGGCTGATCAATATAGGTCTGCCGGCGCTGTTAGGAATGATTTTCATTTTCAGGCTTCAGTTTTTCAGGGCACGGGTTTAATCGCGCCCGGATGGGGATATAGGATGAAATTATTAATTTTTCCAGAGAAATAATTTCAGGTGTTTTCGGATATTCAGGATAAGAAAGATGGGTTTTGAGGAAATTTTTAGTTTTACTTTGATTTTGTTCCTGGCGATATATGGGTTCATTATCACGGCATTCGCCACATCCCTGTTTTACATCAGAAAATCGGCAATCCAGCAAATCAGCACATCAATTCATCATCCGATTAACATATCTTTTAATAATCATATACCCCAATCTTCAAATTTTCAAATCATTATTGTTTCCGTCATCATCGCGGTCCGCAACGAAGCATCTAACATACTCCGGCTTCTGGAGGAGATGCGCACCCAGGATTTTCGGGATGTACAGATGGAAGTCATTATTTCTGATGATTATTCCGATGATCATACCATGGAATTTGCAGGACGGTTTGCCAGACAATTTCCCGGATTTCCCCTGGTGCTGATTTCATCCTCACTTGCACCACAGGGGGCTTACGGAAAAAAAAAGGCAATTGAACGAGCAGTAAAGCTGGCCCGGGGCGAGGTGCTGCTGTTTACAGATGCAGATACGTTTCACGGGTCATCCTGGATTACTTCCATGGTGAAATATTTCAAAAATGAAAGTCAGCATATGGTACTTGGACCGGTTGTCTTTTGCAATGAAAAAAACCTGCTGCAGAAAATTCAAACGCTTGAATTCCTTGGTCTGATGGCAACAACTGCTGGTTCGGCCGGGTTGGGATATCCCGTGATGTGCAACGGGGCAAACCTGGCATACCGGCGCCATGCCTTTCATGAAACAGGTGGGTTTAGCGGAAACCAGCAATATGGGTCAGGTGATGACCAGTTCATGATGAGTTCAATCAGAAAACATTATGGAAAGAGTGCCATCTATTTCAATTTCGACCCATTGGCCATTGTCAGCACCATACCCGAGTCAACATTGACTGGTTTTTTTCATCAGCGGATCCGGTGGGTGTCAAAGAGTCGTGGTTACAGTGATCGTGCAGTACTCCTCACAGGGTTGGTTACCTACCTGCTCCATGTTTTGCTGTTAACCGGTTTTTTCCTGGGATTGTGGAACTCCCGGATCCTTATATTATCCCTGGTATTATGGCTGGTGAAGATCCTTCTCGAATATCCGATGGTGGGGATTATGTTGCGTTTTTCAGCAAAGCAGGAATTCTGCGGATATTATTTTATCGCACAGGTATTTCAGTTGATCTATGTACCATTGGCTGGAATTCTGGGGTTTATCCTTCCGTATCGCTGGAAAGGAAGATCAGGGGGACGTTAAGGATCAGATTTTTCAATAAGGTATTCAGCCACCGCCAGATCGTATGGATGGGTGATTTTCAGATTGACCGGATCTCCGGGGATAATATGGATGGTTTCCCCGACACTTTCGGCAACGGATGCATCATCGGTAAACCGTTCCTCGTATGACTGTTCGTAAGCTTTTCTAATGGTCGCTAAAAAAAACACCTGCGGAGTCTGTACCATCCTGAAGGATGACCGGTCAACCGGTACGCTGCGAACTCCCCTCACCCTTCTGAGCGATTCGTTGACCGGCAGAACGGGAATACAGTTGCCCAAACTTTCGGCGGTCATAAATGCACTCCTGATAAGAGTTTCGGATACCAGAGGTCTTGCGCCGTCATGAATGGCAACCAGTCCTTCGCCGGGCAGCTCCGAGAGTGCCTGCTGAACCGAATGAAAACGGGTTACACCGCCGGCAGAAAGCTTATGGGGAACCGTAAAGGCATTTTGTTTACAAAGTGTATCCCAGGCCGAAAACTGATCTGGAGGCAAAGCAAGTATAATTGTGATTCCTGGGCAGGCATTGGTGAATGCCTGAATGCTATAGAGAAGCAAAGGCTTGCCGGCCAGTAAAAGAAACTGTTTTGGAATTCCGGCGTTCATCCTGCTTCCAACACCGCCAGCCACGATAATCACCGATTTTTTCAACAAGGAAAAGATTTTCTTACAGGATCAGCATGGGATTGCCGTAGGTAAAGAACTTATATTTTTTTTCCACAGCGACTTCGTATGCTTTCATGAGCAGATCGTAGCCTGCAAAGGCGGCCACCATCATCATCATAGGCGATTGAGGCATATGCAGGTTGGTGATCATCGCATTGGCAATGCTGAATTCGTAAGGCGGAAAAATGAACTTGTTGGTCCATCCGCGGTAGGGTTTCAAATTACCGGCGATAGTTACCGATGATTCGATGGCTTTCATGGTGGTAGTACCCACGGCAACCACACGCCCTTTTCTGGCCATGGATCGGTTCACTATTTCAGCTGCCTCAGGTTCAATAATCATCTCTTCCGAATCCATTTTGTGTTTTGTCAAATCCTCAACGTCGATGGTGCGGAAGTTGCCCAATCCCAGGTGGAGGGTAATCTCTGCAAATGAGACACCCTGAAGTTCGAGCCGTTTTATGATCTCACGGCTGAAGTGCATTCCGGCGGTAGGGGCGGCTACAGCTCCTTCGTGTTTGGCAAAAATAGTCTGGTAACGTTCTTCGTCTTCGGAGGTGGCCTGTCGGTTATGGATTTTAGGCAGTGGTGTTTCACCCAGGCGTTGGATCGTTTTTTTAAACTCCTCATAAGGGCCGTCAAACAAGAACCGGATGGTGCGTCCGCGGGAGGTGGTGTTATCGATCACTTCCGCCACAAGTGAATCATCTTCTCCAAAGTATAATTTATTGCCAATCCTGATTTTCCGGGCAGGATCAACCAGCACATCCCACAGACGGGATTCCCGGTTTAGTTCTCGAAGCAGAAAAACTTCGATCTTGGCACCTGTTTTTTCTTTTTCGCCATAAAGGCGGGCAGGAAAAACTTTGGTGTTGTTGATAATGAACACATCCCCTTCTCCGAAGTAGGTCAGGATGTCCTTGAAATGTGCATGTTCAATCGTTTGTGTTTTGCGATCAAGTATCAGCATGGGCACATCATCACGCTGTTTTGACGGATGACTTGCGATCAGGTCGGAGGGAAGGTGGAAGCGAAACTGAGATAATTTCATGTTTTTAAGCCGGTTAAAAAGGGCGGCAAAGGTAATGCTTTTTTAGGCACAAGTCAAGTGTTTTCTTATTAAACTCTTGCGAATGAGAACCCTATCAGGCCGGTAAAAAGAGATCCATGATTTGTTCTGCATATTGAATATTCAGATGATATGCATGAATTCCCGCACTCCGTGCCCCTTCCACGTGGATTAGGGTATCGTCGATGAAGAGCGTTTCGTCCGGGATTAAGCCAGCATCCCGGAGAACGAAATTGAATATTTCAACGGAAGGCTTTTTAATCCCGGTGCGGTAGGAAAAATATACCTTTTCGAACAGGGATTCAAAATTGGCATAGCCATACTGTTGGCTGAAATTGGCGATGTATTTCTGGTAATGAATTGCGTTGGTATTGCTTAAAAGGAATATCCTGAAGTGTTTGCAAAGTTTCTCGAGCAACCTGATCCTGGGTTCCGGAATATCAAAGAGCATGGCATTCCAAGCATCATCGATTTGTGCATCAGTGGGCGGAATACTGAAAAAATTTCTGATATCATCCCTGAATTTCTGTGGAGAGATGGAACCCGTTTCGAGGGAATCAAACAGTGTTTTGGAAGCAGATATCCCATAATCCGGATCGAAATTTTTAAAGCCGAGATTAAAAAATTTCTTTTCGGAACGTTTAACATCAATATCGCAGATCACCCCTCCAAAATCAAAGATGAGGTTTTTAATGGATTCCGGATGTACGATTTCGGATTTCGGAGTTGAAATTTTCTGCAGGTTGAGTCGCATGGTGAAAATGCATTATGTTTACTTGATTTTGCAAAAATCGTAAAAATTAGCTACTTTTGCAGCCCTCAATTCGTAATTCGTCAACAGGAATACGTAATTCGACCGGGCCCATAGCTCAGACGGTTAGAGCAGCTGACTCATAATCAGCTGGCCACAGGTTCAAGTCCTGTTGGGCCCACTGATAACAGACCATAACTAATTGATTAACAATAGTTGTGGTCTTTTTTTATGTTATAGTGTCAAACATATAGCCTATCAAATTAGTTTCCTGAAACGGTCTATTCACTTGATTATCGGATTGTCTTTATAGTTCTTGTACAATTTCATGAAAGTGCGTCGGTGAATTTATACCGGGTGTTTGGCCTGTTATCAGAAAATATACTTTTCGAATTTTATCCACATGAGATTTCATTTTCCGAAACTGAGATTTATGGATTAACTGAATCTGCATTAACAGTCGTAAAAACTAATGGTAGAAAATATTACCCGCATTTAATTCAATCTATCTTCAAATGAAACCCCAACATCGCCTATATCATTATTTTGAGAAAGATGGGATTGACTGTTTCGTCAGGGAGGGGTCGATAATGGTAAAATCTATTGATGCCAAAGGATTACCACCACCGAAAAGGCTGAAGCGGATGTGGGATTAGATTGTTGCAGTGTTTTGTTCCCGGTAAAATTGTTATTCTTTTAGCAACGCCCTATACCCATTTGTAGGTTTGAACTTGTCAATATATCTCGTCAAGGTTTCACTCCGGGTGTGACCAGTAATTCCCATGATAACATTCCGCGAACAAACGGAACAGGACTTTTTTCCGGAACGCGGAAATTCTATAGAATTCTATTGTATTTTTACAATATTCTTCGGTTCTCAAACAGCTTTTTTGTATTATTGATTTCGGATTTCGTCAAAAATTAAACCCATACCAAAAGGATAAGAATTGCGGATGGCCCGACTGTAGAGATACCTGTTTCAGGCAATTAATCGTTTTATTAACATGTCAGATAAATCAAGCCAGCTCAGACAGCTTATACGAAAGGATAAATTGTCTTTTATCATGGAGGCCCACAATGGCCTTTCTGCCCGCATTGTGCAAGAAGCAGGTTTTAAAGGAATCTGGGCCAGCGGGTTCTCCATCGCAGCGTCTCTTGGTGTTCGCGACTGCAATGAGGCATCCTGGACACAGGCGCTTGATGTCCTTGAATTTATGAGCGACGCAACGGAGCTTCCCATCCTGATGGACGGGGATGCGGGATTCGGCAATTTTAACAATGTACGACGGCTTGTAAAAAAACTGGAGCAGAGAGGCATCGCCGGTGTTTGCCTTGAAGACAAGGAATTCCCGAAGAAGAATTCCTTCATGAAAGGTTGCCAGCAAAAACTGGCAGATATTGAGGAATTCTGTGGCAAGATCAGGGCTGCCCAGGATTCTAAAGTCGATCCTGATTTTGTGGTGGTTGCGAGGACTGAAGCGTTGACTGCCGGCAGGGGCCCGGTTGAAGCGCTCCGCCGGGCCGAAACCTACCGGCTTGCAGGCGCTGATGCCATTCTTGTACACAGCAAGAGACCCGATTTTTTGGAAATAGAGGCCTTAATGAAAGAATGGGGTCAACGCTTGCCTGTCATTACCGTTCCGACCACATACTTCGCCACTCCTGCCGAAACCTTCCGCAAAGCCGGAATAAGTATGGTGATCTGGGCGAACCAGAACCTCCGGGCAGGTGTAAAAGCAATGCAGGATGTCAGCAGCAAACTGGAATCCTTCGCCTCAGCATTACATGTCGAACCATCCATTGCGGGTGTTTCGGAGATATTCAGACTTACAGAAACTGACGAACTGTACGAAGCGGAAAAAAGGTACCTTCCTGATGCAGCTCCCTGTAATCCCAATGAAGGTGAAAAGGAACTGCCGCTCGCCCTGACGCAAAATGCAACGGTCCCAAATCCAGGAAAACTTGACACCACTTTGTTCGGGAACAAGCTGAAGGATCTGGGTTACCGGTTTTTCTCAGGAGTTCCCTGTTCTTTTCTGAAAGGGCTGATCAATTTTGCGATGAACGAATGTAATTACTTCAATTCGGCCAACGAAGGAGATGCCGTCGCTTTTTGTGCAGGAGTTTCACTCGGAGGTCGAAAGGCAGTGGTTCTTATGCAAAATTCGGGGCTGGCCAATGCGGTTTCACCCCTCACTTCTCTCACGAACATCTTCAGGCTTCCCGTTCTTGGCTTCGTAAGCCTGAGGGGTGAACCGGGCATTCCCGACGAACCTCAGCACGAGCTCATGGGCACCATAACAACCAGACTCCTCGATGTCATGCAAATACCGTGGGCCTTTCTTTCAGCCGATCTGAAGGTAGCACAAGTACAGTTGGCGGAGGCCGAACGATATATTTCCGCAAACCAGGCTTTTTTCTTTATCGTCAGGAAGGGCATTTTCTCAGATGTTGAATTGGAGAAGAGCTCTGTGAATACCGAAGCAAAACCGGCATTAACCAGGGATGGAGTTGCTGCTAACCCGCCTTTTCGAAGGGAAGTCCTGGAGTCTATCAACAGGATGAAAGATAAGAATACAGTTCTTCTGGCAACAACCGGTAAAACAGGAAGGGAATTATGCGACCTGGATGATGCTCCGAACAACTTTTACATGGTGGGTTCCATGGGATGCCTTCTCTCTCTGGGGCTGGGTTTGGCCATGAGCAGGCCCGGGAAACGGGTCGTGGCCATTGATGGAGACGGCGCCCTGCTGATGCGGCTTTCTTCCCTCACTATGGCAGGGTATTACCATCCCCCGAACCTGCTTCATATACTGTTAGACAATGCTGCGCACGATTCCACAGGTGGACAGTCGACTCTTTCTCCCGGAGTGGATTTTCCTGCCTTGGCGTTTGCCGCAGGTTACACCAAAGCGGTTTCAGCCGGCACAACAGATGAATTATCCGGATACATCTGTGAATGGCAGCGGGAACCACAACTCACATTCATTCACATCAGGACCACGCCGGGGTCGGTAAAGGAGCCAGGCCGGCCTTCCCTCAAACCTTACGAAATCAAGGAACGCCTTATGCGATTTATGGATGAACAAACCTGATACCGCCATCATATTGGCCGCCGGTTTGGGCAGCAGGCTGGAAGCAGTTTTCCCGGGAAAGCCCAAAGGTCTGCTCGAAATCGGGGGTATGAGCTTAGTCGGACGTTCTCTTAACATTTTGAAAACATCGGGCATTGAACGGTTCCTCATCGGGACCGGTTATCGGGACCGATACTATGAACCACTTGCAAAACAGTTTGATGCGGTTTGTGTGTTCAACGGGAAGTTCTCCGAAACAGGGAGCATGTACACTTTATGGAACATGAGACACTGCATCGGCGGAGCATTCCTGCTTCTTGAATCTGATCTGCTTTACCATCCCTCCGCAATTGATATTTTGCTGGATGATGAACGGGCGGATGTCATTCTCGCAAGCGGACCTACCCATTCCGGCGACGAAGTGTTTATTGAATGCAGTAATGACGGATTGCTAATCAACATGTCGAAGTACCGGTCGGTCATCTCTAAAACCGATACTGAACTGGTTGGCATATCGAAGATATCAACCGGACTTTTCAGGCTGATGTGCGATGCCTTCGAACAATCCTCTGAAGATAATCCGAAGTTTGATTATGAGGAAGCCCTGGTTGCCGCATCCAAACGCAGTCCCATTTATGTCAAAAAATCAGAAGCGTTAGTGTGGTGTGAAATCGATGATCCATCCCACCTGAAAAGAGCGACCGGGGTGATTTGGCCGCTGATCAGAAAGGATTGCCGGTGACATAGTCCCAAAATCCCAGCATCCAGGCTACGACTCCGATGAGATAATGCGAAAGGCTTATTCCGACAATGGTGGGCCGTTTCAGGTAAATGTATCCCCAACCAATGCTCAGCAGCATGGTAGTAAGTGCAAGTATGAAAGAATAGTTTGCATGGACGGAACCGAAAATAGCCGAGGCAATGAACACAGCCATAAAGTTCTTATGCCGGTGAACAATACTGATCAGGATAGCCGTCTGGATAATCCCCTTTGACAGAAACTCCTGCAGCAGGCTGATCGGGACGTAGAGGTATGTCGGCAGGCTGTTGAGCGGATACATGAAAAAAGCAGAATCAAAGCCTTTTACCTGGTTTTTAAACAGATGCCATTTAAGGGCGAACATGATCAAGATTACGGGAACCGAAAAGAGAAAACCATCCAGCAGCGATCTCTTCCAGTTATGGAGATTCAGCCCAAAGTCCCTCAAAGGCATCCTGCTCCGCCTGATTATGTAAATTCCGAGCAGAACAGCCGATAATTCAATCATCCTCGCGGAGATCCTGTTGAGGAAAGGAACTTGTTGTACCAGCGATAAAACGAAGATGTATCCTATGATCAGGAACAGTACACCCGCAAAAAAGCTGGAAAGAAATTCACGCTTTTCAATGGATTCTTTGAGAGCTGTGTTCTTTTTTCCCAGTTCGCTGATGGTGTTCTTCAACGACTCCTCCCTCGCTTCAAGTTTGACCGTCATCATGTTGAGGCTTTCTGTAAACTCGACCACTTCGGGAGGATATTTTTCGGGGTCAAGAAACTCTTCCACTTTCCTTCCCGCCGAGTAATCACCCCGGGTGATCGCGGTAAGGAGCTTGCCTAATTTTGGGAAAAAATCGTTTGGGATCATTGATTATGAATAATTTGTAAATAACTGAATATATGCCACTTTACATCCTGCACGGATTAGAGCATGGCCCCTCCCTGTCCCGCCCCTTGGAGGGCTTCTCTTTATACACATTCTCCCAAAGTCTTTATGACCTCACCCCAGCCCTCTAATTGGAGGAGAGGGAGTTGCCTGTCGGGTTCACCCATGCCCAATGTCCACGCAACAGGAACAAAGTATGGATGGCCGAAACCAGGCATCTGGCTGCAAGATACACAAAAACGATCAAATCAGTGCGGACCAGATCGATGGAAGGGAACAACAGGCAAAACAGCAGAAAAGCAGGTACTATCAGGTCGGACATTCTGTAATTATCGTCGATGAGCCGGCTCTTGATCAGCATTCCCACATAGTGAATGCTGTAGAGGGCGATGATCCAGGGCCTGAGAGCGGCACTGAAGGGAAGGGACAGACAGGCGAAGGTGACCAGGGCAAGAAGAAAAATGAAAATGTACAATCCAAAGCCGCTTTTCCCGGTTCTCAACCGGGCTTTGGCCAGGGTATAGAAAGTAGCGATGCACATAGTCAGGAGCATGACCTCCGCCACGCTCAGTCCAAACATAAGCGGACTTTGCATGAAGGCGCTGACCCCTGGGATGCAGCAAATAAGGAACAGGATGATGATCAGGCTAAACGCTTCAAACGGCCCTAACTTTTCGAAGACTATCCAGCCAGTGCGAAACTGTTCGTAAAATACGGATGCGTGGGCCGAATAACTTACAAACAAGGTGAATGAAAGGAGGTATAGATTATTGATTCCGAAAACGGAGAACATAACCAGCAGGTAGATCACATTGATGTAGGAATCCAGGTAATGATCAATGAACTCTCCGAGCGGTGAACTGGTTCCCGTGCGCTTGGCCTGCAGTCCGTCCAAATGATCACCCGTGAGATAAATAAATATCAGAATCGCCAGGCAGGCGAAACGAAGTGTGGGCAACTGTTCCAGCGCCGAAGACACACCGATGGTCGCGTAGAAAAAGCCGTTTGAAATGATGGTGATTATATTCGCGGGGATCCGGAGCGATATCGAGGACGATAACGGTAAAAGGAAGAATTTTTTAAACGCCGGCAAGAGTATTGAGTGGTCTTTGACCTGGTAAATGTACTCCTTCATCGTCTGTTTTGTTACGCTGAATCGAAACAAAGATAGTATAAACAACATATATTGCCCTGGCTTTATTCCTGTTATTTCTTAAGAATCCTCACCGTTTTCGATAGCTCATCTTTCCTGCCGAGGCGGTTTTGGTTACTGAAGAAATAAACAAGTGACCGGTTGAAAACACATTTCACTCCTTGCATCCAATTTCAAGATGTTTCTTTTCTTGGGGAATTGCATCCAGATTAACAATACCGCCATTTATTGAATTGTGGGCAAAATAAAATTAATGGAGAATGAATTCCAATAGTAAATAAGCAAGTGTAATTACAAAATTTGTTTCTCTTGTAAAATTAATAGGAGTTATATCACTGAGTCTTATTAGTGTTAATATCACATTAGCAAAGCGCCATTTTTTTCATTCAGATGCACGATAGGTTTTTGAAAAATAGAACGAGATGATTCCAAGGTGAAAATCACAACTTAGGCGGTATCAGCTTATAAATCACCGGAGTGACAATCCTTGATAGCAAAGTAGAACTGATGAGTCCTCCGATAATCACAATGGCAAGCGGGGAGATGAGGGGATTGGTCGAAATAGCGATCGGAAGCATGCCACCGATTGCAGTCAGGGTAGTCAATACAATCGGCAGGAACCTGATTTCAGCCGAACTGCGGATGGCCTCATTGAGCGGTACGCCCTCCAGGCGCATCTGGTTGGTGAAATCAACCAGCAGGATTGTGTTTTTAACCTCAATACCTGCCAGGGCGATCAGGCCGATGATGGCGACAAATGAAACAGAGTTACCCGTGATCCACAATGCAACCATGGCCCCAACCATGCCTAAAGGTATCACTGAAAGCACGATGAAGGTATTTCGGAATGATTTGAACTGCAGGATGAGGACGGCTACGAAAAGGAATAAGGCGGTGAGAACAATTCCGGTGAACCCGCTGAACGATTCTCCACGACTTTCATATTCTCCCCCCATTTCGTAACTATATCCTTTGGGCAAGGGCATAGCCGCCATTTTGCGGGTCACTTCCGTGTTTACATCATCGGTGAGGTATCCTTTCCTGATATAGGATATGACTGACACTGTGCGGTTTTTATTGTGATGGTTGATCACCAGGGGTGATGTTTCCAGCCGGATACTGGCGAGTTGCTGAAGTGGTATTGCCTTGCCCTGTACATTGTTCACATAAAGATTGTCGAAAACGTCGAGCCGGGGTTTTCCGTAACGCGGTGTGCCTACTTCGATGTCGAAATTGTTGCCGTAATCATCGGTGAACCGGCCTACCGGCAAACCGTTAACGGCCATGCGAACGGTACGACCGATGCTGATGGCAGGAACTCCGAACTGGCTGGCTTTATGTTTGTTTACCTCTATTACCAGGTCTGATTTCAGATTGCTTACCGGGTTGTTTATGTAAATGGTCCCCGGAATTTCGCTGAGCGTTTTTTCCACCTTAATAGCCGCCATACGCAGGGTGTCAAGGTTATTACCAAACAACCTGACTTCGATGGGTGCGGCAACAGGGGGGCCCTGCTCGAAGTTTTTAACTTCGATCCGGGCACCCGGGTAGCTGCTCCATTGTTTCCGGAGGTGTTCAATAATTTCCAGTTTTTTTGCTGCCGGGGTTTTGCGCTCCAGCATTACCAATATTTCTGACAGGTCGCTGCGGGGGTTGGCTTGTGTAACATTGTAATAAACCTGAGGATTTCCCTTCCCCACGTTGGAAGCAAAGAACCGTACCTCTGGTATCTGACACAATTGCCTTTCAATATCCCGGGTGACAGAATCGGTATATTCGATGCCTGACTGAAGCGGCGTTTCAATCCGGATAAAGAATTGTGGCTTCTCCGATGCCGGGAAAAGGCTGAATCCGTTCACCCAGAACAATCCGATGGATCCGGCAAACAGCACGGAAGTGACTACCAGGGTCAGCATGGGCTTTTCGAGGGAGTGGGTGAGGACTTTATGATAAGCGCCCCCGATGAGGAACCGTTTGAAAGTTCGCATGACGATGTTGCCTTCCCACGGGCCATCGTGTTCTTTCAGGATACGGCCTGCGATCAATGGTATCACGGTGAGTGAAACCAGCAGCGAAGCCAGCATGCTGTAAATAACCGCCATGGGGAGCGCGCGGATAAACTCTCCTGATGCATCGGGCATCAGGGCCAGGGGAAGAAAAGCAATAATCAGGGTGACCGTGCAACCCAACACCGCCGGGCCGATCTGACGTGTTGCCTTGATTACAGCCTCTTTCCGGCTAAATCCCTGGAACATCCACCGTTCAATGTTTTCAATGACCACAATGCTGTCGTCGACCAGTATGCCCAGAGCCACCACCAATCCCACGATGCTTACCTGGTTCAGGGTGAACCCGGTCAGGTTGAGCAGGATGATGGCGATGGCCAGCGAAAGCGGGATAGATATCATAACGATGAGCGAGGACCTGAATCCCAAAGGCAATAAGGTAATCGCCACAAGCAGGATGGCAATTAAAAAATCAGTTCCGAGACCCGACAGCCTCTTGTTGACATGGTCGGCCTGATCGAAAAAGTGAACCATATCGATGGACGATGGCAGATTCTTTTTAAAGCGCTCCAGTACCGACTTGTACGCTTTCTGGGTGCTGGTGATATTGTGGCCCGGTTTCTGGGCTGCAACCACAAAAACACACCGGTGACCATTAAGCCTTGTGGTATAATTAGTGGATGCAAGGTCCTGATAAACATCTGCAATGTCCTCCAGCATGATGTTTTTGCCATTATATGAAAATATGATTGTATGCCGGAGATCATCCACACTCCTGAGTGTTCCGCTGATCTTAACATTGAATGACTTACTTCCCGCCTCAATGCTGCCTCCCGGTATCGAAGAAAGCTCGCTCTGAATGGCTCCCATTACTACAGTGACAGGTATGTTCATACTTGCCATCTTTTCGGGATGAAGATCTACCCTGATATGCTGTTCTGCCAGACCATGAATCTCGACATTCTTCAGCTCCGGTATCTTCTCCAGTTCGTCCTGAAGATCTTCTGCCTTTTTACGTAGCAATTCCGAAGGCGCGTTTTCTGAAACCAGCGCCAGCTGGAGAACATTGACGCTCGATGGTGTAAACTTGTACACATCGATGCTTAAAATATCCTCAGGCAACTCCTTGCGCATTGCGCCAACCTCCCTGATCAACTCCTGGTATTTTTCTTCAGTATCAGTGTCGTAATTATATTTTACAGTAATAATGGCGATGCCATCCCCAATCTTACTGGTGACACGTTTTATATCCTCAAGTGCGTAAACCTCTTGCTCCAGGGGCTTCACCACCAGTTCTTCCATATCTTTGGGACTGGTACCCGGGTAAATGATCACAACCGGGAATTCAGGATATTTCAACTCGGGATCCTCAGTGCGTGGCATGGTAATCATGGTACTGATGCCGATTACGATCACCATCAGGAACATCACCAGGGTGAACTGGGAATTTTTTATGGCTAATTCAGATAATTTCATCGGTCTTTGTTTTTTTCGTGGCGGTCAAATGGCATACAGGTTTACCGGATGATTTTGACAGGTGAACGGTCTTTGAGATAAGCACTTCCTTTGATGATAAGGGTATTACAATTTTCAAGTCCTTTGTCGATCAGCACAAAATCGCGATACAGTCCGGCTATCGTGACCTGTTGACGCAAGGCTGTTTTCTGGTCACAGGTCGTAAAAACAAACCCTTTATTGCCATCTCCATCCAACAGGGCATCATATGGGATTTTCCAGACTTTTCTGCCTGTTGACGGGGTAATGGTGGCCCGGCCAAACATGCCTGACGCAATCGGGACGCTGATACCAGGCACGGGCGTGATATTTATGGTGAAAGTTCCTGTGAAGGGATCCACTCCTTCAGATTTTTTCGAGACATGCCCCATAAGGGGTCGTTCATTTTCGATATCGGTGGTAATAATGGCCGGATCACCATGTTCAATGGTACTCCATTGTCCGTCGCTGACGGCAACTTTCAGGATCCATTTCCCATCGCCAGCTCCATTTGTCATGAAGACAGGTGTTCCCGGTCCCACAACCTGACCTTCATTGACAAACTTTTTAAGGATAAATCCGTTCTCCATCGCGCGGATCTCCGAATAGGTCTGGTTGAACAGGGCCGTCGTAAGCAGTTCATTGGCTAACTGGAGTGCGGTACCTGAATTTTCATACATTTCGAGGGTGACAACACTGTCTCTGTAGAGGTTTTTCACCCGGTCGTTGTCCCGCCTGGCTTTTTCATAAGCCAGTTTTGCCTGGGCCACCTGCGCTGAGATTTCGGTCAGGTCAAGGGTTGCCAGCAATTGACCTTTGCGTATGGCATCCCCTTCCATAACATACAGCCGCTGAACAACGCCTCCGGTTTTAAATGACCTGATCACCTCGTCATCACTGGTGAAAGTTCCGGAGGTATAAACAGGTTCAGTGACAATCTCCTGTTCAACCCGGGTCACTTCCACAGGAATGGTCTCATTTCCCGATGGGATCCTGTCTTCCGGAGAGGAACTGCAGGCTGCAATTACGATCGGGGCAAACAAAAAAAGTAAGTTTCTTTTCCTTCTCATATCCGATGGTTTCAAATTTTCAATTAGTTTGTCATTTCACTGCCGGCGGTTTGTCTCTTTAACTCGGAATAGGCTGACAAGACTCTGTAACGGTTAATCTTAATGTGAATTTCAGATGAAGTCAGTTGATTCCGTGCATCCATGTATTCGATCAGGCTGTTGATCCCTCCTGCATAGCCTTTCTCGATGAGATTGAAATAGGCTTTTGCGCTATGATATTGTTTATCAGCCGAATTAAGATTCACGATGGCCGTACTCAGGTTATTCCGGGCAATATTTGCGGCCATATTGAATTGTTTTTCTGCCAGTTCTCTCTGACTCCTTACATCATCGATCTCAAGACGTGTTTTGGAAATTTTTACCCTGTTTCTCAACCCCTCAAAAATGGGTACGGAGAGTTGGGCCCCGGCCAGAAAATATCTGCTTTGACTGTCAAATTGCCAATCTGAAGCCTGGGAGCCGAAGTTGGCAAATATATTGATCTTGGGAACCAAATATCTTTGGTCCCAATCCAGTTGCAGCTGGCGGATATGACCCACGGTGCCCAATGCCAGCAATTCACTCCTTTTATCAACATACGGGGTTGCTAATAACCGTTTTTGAACATCCTCCGGCAGGGGAAGCTCCTCGTAAACAATGGAGTCGGTGATAGAGCGGTTCAGCAGGAAGTTGAAATAGGAACGGGAGTTTTGTACCTGGTTTTCTGCCTCTTTCAGCCTTGACCTGATTTGTTCGAGTTCGCTTTCAGCCCTGAGGACATTGGCAGGAAGTCCTTTGCCATTGCGCAAAAGGGATTCATTCACCTCCAGGTTTTTTTTCACCAGGCCGAACGCACTTTGATAAATGGCTACGCCATCGGTGGCCAGGCAAAAATGATAGTAGGCAGTCTCAATGTCCCTGGTAAGCTCCTGGCGATAGGTTTCAATTTCATATTCCGACAATTTCACCTGCTGCTGCTTTATTTTTGAGTTATACCAAACATCAGTGTTGACAACGGGATATAGGATCCTGATTCTCGCATCGTAAAAATTTTGTGGCATAAGCTGGTATGCCTGATTCTCGATCTGCGGGAACATCTGGCTTTGCGTGAGCTGGTTAAGGGTGGAATAAACCGGGTTGAGAAGATCGCCAACTGGCACAGGGAAGGTACGACCACCTTCAGCCCACATATAATCGCCTAATAATTCAACCGATGGATAATACCAGCTTTTAGCTTCCCTTAGCGCGAGCAGGCTGCGCTGCAAAGTGATGTTTTTTTGCTGCATTACCAGGTTGTTCTGAATACCAACCTCAATATATTGTTTGAGCTGATCCTGTGCCAGGGTAAGCTGGCCTGGCATCCAGATCATTACAACCATGATTATGAAAAACAGACTGGATTTGGTTTTGTACATCATAATGTGAAATTTGCCAAAATGATCTGAGAAATTTGCCTGTAAGTGTCAAAGATTTCATGGACTTTTATTTTTTCACCTTTGACAATCAAAAGAATGTAGTTTTTTCAGGCTAAAATAGAAATAATTGATAAAATAAAAAAAGTCTGAAAAAAGTAAACTACCGGTTTACTACCAGTTTCAAGATCGTCTCTTTTCCGTCGGCATTTATCCTGATGCAATAGAGACCGGCGGGGTTACTTTCAAGATTGCAATCCCACTTGCGGCACCCTGTATGATGTGATGAGTAAACCCTGTTGCCTTGAATGCCGTAGATTTCGGTACGGATAATACGGTATCTGGAATTCCCTTTCTGTTCGATGGTGAATTTCCCCCGGCTGGGATTAGGATAGATGATAAAGTCTGGCGTACTGTCAATGAATGGTGATTCCTGTTTACTCATTTCAACCGCTGTTACCGGTAAAACGGGTTGCACTTCGCACCATGGACCGCCGGGGGCAATGCAGCCGTGCATATACCCTCCATGTTCAACCCGTGTACCTGGCTGGTAAAAGATGTTCCTGCCGGCGATCATGGTGGCGCTGCCACCGGCCTGCACAAGGAAACCACCCGATGAGCCGCCCGCTGTGATGGTCTGGACGGAGTTGTAGCATCTCGTCTGGTCAGGGGAAACAATACCCGATACTGAAACGGATGCCGGGAATACCGAATCGGGACGCTGCGACAGGTTCTGGATCCTGTAATCCCGGGTGACAGGTGTTTCAGCTTTGTGATATGGGGTGCCCGTATGGAGGGTTTTAGTATATTCTGCAAAGGCATCTTGTTCCGAGCCTGGGATTGCAAAATCAGCAACTCCGGGAACTGCTGTTGGTACGGGCAATGTATCGATATTCACCCTGAAGGAACCGATAACCGGGAAGGGATAGCCGTCGCCTCCGCCGGCGATGAAACTCAGCACAATCAGACGGAAGGTTCGGAAGGAATCGCCGTGCAGCGCCCCGTTCATGACCAGGGTGTCGAGGATCATCGTCCCGGAATCGTTCGTCACCACTGCATTCAGAATCCGTCCGCCGGTCCCCGTAGCAGGGTTGAATACCGGGAGCGCAGGATCGAAACTGAACCTGAGGCCGGCAACCTGCGGGAACTGACCGGGTGTAGCCCCGGGAGCGGTGGCAGAAACTCCGTGTTCGAGTATTCTTTTAAGTCCGGCGGCATCCACTGTGATCAGGGAGAGAAGGTTGTTAAAGCGGAGGGAGTTTTCAATATCCAGCTGGGAGATGTCGCCCTGCTGTTTTCCGGCGGCAGGATTGGCGGCAGGAGGGAAATATGCAACACTGTCGCCCCAGGCCTGGATATAACCGATCATGGAACGAATGCCCCCGCTGTTTTTAATGGAGATGACCGTAGTACTGTCGTAGAATTTGGCCATCCACAGGTTGGATTCGGTTGACAGGTTCCCGAGGTTTGTCTCTTCTGTGCGGACATAGGTGCGGCGGCCTTCGAGGAATACTGATGTCATTCCGAACAGGTTCACGTCCTTGGTGGAGATTACAGCGCCCAGGGAGTCGCAAAGCAGTTTTACTTCGTGGCCGCGGGTACCGGGTGCATATGCCCGCCCGGCATTCGTTCCCCAGATCTCCTGGAGTCCCAGCTCGTCGGTGGGGTAGGCACCGGAAATGGCTGGATCGATGCTGGCAGGCACAATTTCTCCACCAGGTGTGAATTCGACCACCAGCCGTCCCACATAACGGTAATTCGCATCGGTGTTTACGATGACGACAGGTTTTCCATCGGAACCAGCGGTTATGTAAGGATAGATATCAGCGGCCACATCGCCTGGCCGGAGGCGGTCGGTACTATCGGCCATCACGGTGTGCGAACCGCCCGCTATGATGATGTCTACACCATGCAGTATGGTGGCAAGCTCTTTTTCAAGTGCCAGCTGCTGCAGGTGGGAGAGGAGAACTACCTTGTTGCATCCCTCAAGGTTGACGAGCGAATCGACATAGGGCTGGACAATTGAGGCCAGCAGGATCATGTCGTCAGTTCCGGCCCCCGGGTTTTTAACCGTTGTGGCGCCGGTGGATGCTACCGTTGCAAGCATCGGTGTGGTAACTCCTACCAGGCCGATCTTTTCACCGTTTACATTAAGGTAACTATACGGGGCGATTTTCTTCCTTGCTACGATTTGCACAGGGGTATTGGCGGGTGAGCAGGAAAAGGCAGTACCAGGCTGGCGAAGCGGGGTGAACACCGGGTAGAGGTTTGGGTCGGCGGTAAAATCAAGGTTGCACGAAAGATATGGAAATTGGGCACCGAACCAACGGATGTTCGAACCGGAAATGTTACCCCCGATGATGTTCCGTAGTTCGCTGGTACCGAAGTCAAAGTCGTGGTTGCCCAATACCGATGCCCGCACCCCGGTGAAACTCATGATGGAGATGTCGGCTCTTGCAATCCCTGCCCTCAGGTCGTAAGGCGGGTTGTTCAGCAGGGTGTTGTAATAGCTGGCGTAAGCGCTGATGTACATAGCTGCCATGCCGGGATCTTCTCCGGAGTAAGAAAACGGTCCTGGGATGAAGTTATCGCCCGAAGATAGCGTGATGGAATGGGGGTAGAGCTCTTCGAGTGAGTCGATGATCGCGGCGAAACGCGGGGCATCCGCAACGGCGTCGATACTGGCTTCGAAATCGGATGCATGCAGTACCTGCAGCGTGAAGTTGACAGTATTCGGGGTAGGAACGGCCGTTGAATCGCTACCGGAAGCTTTTGCCGTGCTGCAGGCTGCCATGATTGTAACCATGGTCATCATGAGGAGGACAAGAGGCATATATTTACTCACGATGGAAGCTATGTCATTTTCAATTACTCACAAAAAACAGTCCTTGTGGCTTCATATTTCAGTATACCAAAGATAGCAGATTTGTATGTTCTCATATTCCTGACATCGCATTTGATAAGAGTAGTTTTCCGGCTGGCATCATCGGCAATACCCAGGTTGTAAATAAAAAAGAAAGCATCAGGAACGGTCAGCCTGATGCTTTAAAAACTGTAATCACATGCTTGAAACACCAAACGTATATCAGAAACTAACCCATTGACCGTTGAAACAAATATACAACAATTACCTCCAAAATCCTACATAAACTTTCGATAATCTTAAAAGTTTGAGCAAAAATGCAACTTTAGTGTGTAGAAATCCAAACTCCTGTTCTTTTATCAATGATAATAGGTTTCATCTAATTTTTAATTCATTTTATCATCCTGGTATTTAATAAACCCTATTTGGCTACTGGCTTCTCCTTCTTGTTCTTTAAATCCTCTATCTCTTTGAAATGCTTGGAGGTGGGGCACCGATCGAGGAATTGCTGGTAAAAATCATACTCGTCAAGGTTCTTTGCTTCCTGATAGAGCACAGCTTCAAGATATTCCCTGGTTTTGGGCTGATTAATTAAATATGGATAATCGGCCAGAAAATCACTAAAAGCCTTTTCAGTAAACATGTACCTGACATTCTCCAGTACAATTGAATCCCTGATTGCCAGGGCCTGATTGATCTCAATGGCAGCCGGATAAAGATAAATGAATTGTTCCCACGTATTTTCCTTTTTTGCATTTTCAAAGGCTTTCTGATCCCTTATGCGGATTGCTTTCTTCAGAAATTTGGAGGCAGGGAAAAAGGTGATGAATTTATTGAGTGAATCGACTGTCCCTGAATAAAGATGAAAACAAAGAGAATCCCGGTCATCACATGCTGTTTGCGAATATGGCCTGGAAAGCGGGAACCGCGCAAGAAACTCAGTGTAACTGGAAATAGTATTTAGTCGCCGTGCTTCATAATATGACAATGCGATGTACTTATCTCTAAGCAGAGTTGCATGCGACGCCTTGGGGAAGTTCTCGAAAAAGTAAAAATAGGCTTCGTAACTATCCGCTTTCAGTGCTTCTTCGTATTCAAGATTATCTCTTAGTGCGATAACCAGGTTATATTGTTTACTGTTGGGATACCGGTTCAAATAATCATAAACGGAGTCAAGTGTCCTGGTCTCGTTTATCAGAGCATTATATGCTGCAAGATTTCTTAACTGGATTGCAGCAGGTATACTATCGGCATCGGGGCAACGTTCGATAAATTCATTCAAGGTTTTTACGTTTCCCGATCCTTTTACCTTGTTGAAATATACGTTGTTTCTTACCTGTAAAACCTGCCTGTAGTATTTTGAATAAGGGAATTCACTGACAAAAAGGATTGCGGTATCTAAATTCTGATGTGATATAATCTGATTGTAGAGCTTGAATTCAATGTTGTCGTATTCTTTATTTACTGAACTTTTAACATCAGGAAGGGCTTTAATAGTTTTGTTCAGCAGAACAATTTCCTCACTATTTAGCAAATCAGCCATCTTTTTCGATTTTCTAATGTGCCTGTATGCCTGGAGAAGATCGTATTTGTTTTTCATGGCTGGGATCAACCGAATATCGTTATTTGAGCAGATCAAGCCCATTCCCATATTGGCAATTATATCATCGGGATAATCACATAAAACGTTGCGAAACCCCTCTTCAGCATCTATATAAGCAGCTTTTTCATATTTTGAATAGGGGCCTTTTACTGATTGACCCAGGCAGAAGGAAGCGGTTAAAATCGTAATGACAAAAGCCATTAACGTACTTTTACATTGAAGGGTTACCGGATTCATGATATCGAAAGGTTAAGTTTTACTAAGCAAAGATTTTGATTTAATTTATATTTCGTTATAAAAAAGTTGATAAACATAAAACTGACATGTGCCCTATTCTGAGAGGACAAGCCGGAATCCATTTTTATCAGCATCCTGACCTGATATCTCATAATGTCTTCCTGAGACAGTGCAGCTGGAGGCCCCGCCGAGCCAGGATCCCCCCCGCAGGATATGGTCACTGCCAAATTGTGATCCCTTGGGATTGCTGACCGGACTTCTTCCAAAGTATGTCGGGTCCCAAAGATCGCTGCACCACTCCCATACATTTCCGCTCATATCGTAAATCTCAAGTTCGTTGGGTTTTTTTTCACCAACAGGGTGTGTTTTTTGACCTGAATTTGAACCAAACCAGGCTACCTCCTCAACCTTATTGCTTCCACTGTAGATATAACCTTTGCTTTTGTTTCCGCCACGAGCAGCATATTCCCATTCGGCCTCGGTTGGAAGGCGATATTCCTTATCCGATTTGGAATTCAGTGTTTGAATAAATTCCTGAATGTCAATCCAGGAAACCTGTTCAACAGGACAATCCTTACAGGTATTATTTTTTGACGGGTTGCTACCCATTACATCAAACCATTGTTTTTGTGTTACCTCGTATTTACCAATCAGAAACTTACTCAACGAAACGGGGTGAGCTTTGTTTTCCCGATCAGTTGTATCCTTGTTGCCCATAGTAAATGATCCTTCCTCAACTTGAATCATTTCAAAATGTACTTCAGGTTCGAGGCGAAGAGTATCCAGAAAGAGAGAGTCGCTCACAAATATGGTTTGACGCCGGTTATAATAACCTGAAAATGACAATACCAGATTATGATTTCCCTTTAACAGCAATATTTTTGCCGGAGTAAAACCAAGATTTTGGCTATCAACAAAAATTCCGGCGCCTTGAGGAATTGAATTGATAACGATTTCAAGAGGAGGTGGGAGAACCTCATTCAATTCGGATGTTTTGCCGGCAAAGATCGTGATCGTTTTTGTGACATCGCTAAATCCCTGCTTATGCAATTTTACCCGGTGTGTTCCCGGAGTTAGTTTTTCAATCAACAATGGGGTCTTCAATTTATTTAATATGGTATCGATGTAAATTGAAGCCTGAGATGGGGTTGACCTGATGAACAAGGCTCCTTTTGTTGGAGGAATCTTGACCTGGGCGGTAATGGTAAGCGTATCCGGTGCCTGCCCGGGAACCGGATCAGCCGAAGGCTGGACGCCGTTCGGAGTTCCAAACATTGGATTGGCATCCAGTGATATTAAATATACCGATCCTTCTTCAATTGCTGTCGGGAAAAAATAGTCTTTGGGAATATATCCTTCTTTGGTAAAATGTATCATTTTTTCCAAAGGAGAAATATATAGCCAGGTTTCACCTGATTTGATGGCTGGGTTTCCGGTAATACCGAGCGGGCATTCAAATCTGACCCCCTGAATCCGGGTGTTGATTTTTAATATGGCGCATAGGTTGTTATTTTTATCTTTTCGTCCGTAGCGTCTTGCCGAGGTCGACAGCATATCATTATTAAAGGATGTAACGGAAAATTCCTGTGCAACGGAAAATTCCTGGAAACACAGCAATAGGGGAAGAAGAAACAATGTCAGGTTTCGCATTTGAAGGGTTTCTGTTTATAATCTATGTCAAAAATAGCGAAAAGGTTGTTGATATGGCGAAACAAAGTTTTAATAAATTCAAACATATTGTTCTGCCGAGGCTGTATAAATTGTGTGCACCTCTTTAATCAACCGGATTGGGGAGATGATCTTCACGGTTTTTCCATACGAGAGAATTTCCATGATAAAGTCGTGGGTGATGAAGAGGGTCAGCCTGATCCTGAGTTCATTTTCATTTTCAGTCAGGATTACCTGCGAATCGTGAATCGGGTAGCTTTTAACATATTTTCCCTGTTCAGGTTGAAAGGAAAGAATAATTTCATCGGGCTGAGCAGCATCTGGATTTATCACCCCGAAGCAATAGCGGAACATGACATTAACATCGAGTTGCTCGGGGTAATCAAACCGGCCGGGCGTAGTTTGAAAATCAATGATTCGGTCGAGGCCAAAGGTCTTTATTCTTTGGTCACTCCTGTCTTTGGCCAGCAAATACCAACGGCCTTTCGACTCTTTCAGGGCATAGGGTTCAACCAGCCGTTCCTTTGGCTCATCACTATCGTATTTTTGGTGAACCAGCCGCATAACTACCCGGTTTTTAATAGCATGCAGCAGACCATAAAAATGGTGTGTGCCGTGCGCTTTTCTTTTTTCGAAAAACATATAACGGTTAAGATCACTCACCAATTTCAGCGAATTGATGGTATCAACCGATTCAAGCATGCGGTTGTTCAGGTCGCTCTGCTGGTCTTCAGCGATAAAATAGACACCATTCGAAAAATCGTACCTGATATCGATTTTAAACAGCTCCCTTATTTCGTCCAGGTCGCGCAGAAATGTTCGGTTTGAAACCGAAAGGGGGCGGTCGGCAAATTCCGATTCCTTTTCAAGGTATTCATTGATCTCTTTAAAGGTTGCCTCTCCGCTGCGCCGAAGTTTTTTGATGATAGTAAGATATCTGAAAACATAGTCTTGCTTTGCCATGGTATGATCGTGTCATGTGATAATCATGCACATCGCAAGTTACTACATTGGCTGATCAATTCATAGCGAAAATCACCACTTGCAAAACTATTCTCCTGATCATCGTCAGACTTACATCTTTTCCACAAGTATTCATGCTCATCATAATACCAGCCATCCTCTTCTTGCACATTGACCTCGTTCCAGTCGATGACTTTGCCGGCCACAGGGTCGTATATTTCATAATCAGATCCGGTTTTTTGTCCGAACTCGATCGCTTCCTGCATGCGGATAAATTCCATTTTTTCTGTCTTTCCGGCAGGTTCCTTGTAAACTGTGAGTAAAATCATAAGGTTGGTTGTATTGATTATCAAATGTAAAATTACAATGCCACTACGCCAAAGCATGACGTGGTATAAAAAATATTTCGCAAAATTTGGCCGGAATAGCTTTATTTTGCCAAAAAATTATGTTTTGGAGAGAGTTTATTGTTTTTCATTCAGTTTGATCGTCCTTTTCCTGCTTGCGTTTTCTAACATAACGCAAGCTCAACCGTGGACTTTTATCAAGGAAAAGGAGGGAATCAAAATATACACGCGCAAGGAGGAGGGGAAAACGCTGAAATCTTTTAAAGGAGTAACGGACATTCAGGCACCGACTGAAGATGTTTACAACCTTATCGGTAATGTTAAGAATTTAGACTGGTGGGACAAGAACCTCCGCGAGATCAAGGTTCTGTTTTATGAAAAGGAAAAGAAGGCACAGTATTACCTTGTATATGATTCCCCCTGGCCGGTAACTGATCGTGACCTGTGTGTGGATGCAACAATTACGACTGATCCTGTTACCGGTATAAGAACCGTAAGTGCGGTACCTTTGCTGAATGTCATTCCTGAAAACCCCGACTATGTAAGGATCAAACACTATAAACAAAGCTGGACCCTTATCCCGAACGGCAATGGGGTGGTTCATGCCATTCTCGAAGGCTCTGTTGATCCCGGGGGACATGTGCCCGACTGGGTTTATAATATGGTGATCACCGAAACGCCCCTTAAGATCATGCGGGGAATAAAGCAGCGACTGGAAAAAAAGTAGTTTGATTCTTACTGAACAGGTGATCCCGGAAGGTTGAATCCTATCTCCAGGCACCGAGTATCGCCCCGGTCATCGCCAGGTATAGCACCTGGTAACCGGAATCAATCGCCCAAAGGAGGAAGGATTTCCGTTGGTAAATCATGTTGATCCCGTATGAGGTAGCGACAAAGAAAATGCCGATCAGCAAACCATACATAAAACCTGAACAGGCAGTTACATCGCGGCTGGCATGGCCCTGAAGGATCACTGCCAATCCGAAATCCATTAAAAAAATCAGCAGGAAACTTGACCCGAAAATGAGGGCCATGTTTGCCTTTTGCAGATTTTCATCAGTAAGTCCAACTGCTTTTTGCCATGCTTTACTGAACATGACCGGGCTATACCACAGGGCGCCGAGCGCAAAACTGGCAATTGCTGCCACAAACAGCGCAAGAAAATTTATATTTGAAAGTTCCATAGTTGATTATTTAGATTGATTATTGTTACAAAGATAATATTCCTGGATTATTTCAAGGAAATTTATTTCGCAAAGTGAATACCCTCGATTGTAATCTCCGGCAATAAAACGTCTATTGGAATTATCAACCGTTCAGATGAAAATTAAATATTCATTAACAAATTGTTAACTGCTGAAAAATCTTATTTAAGCAATCGATATTTGCATAAAATTTCTTTATGCAGATTACTACCTGTCAGTTTAATGATTCTTATTTCCCCATCATGGATGGGGTGGGAATGACGGCCCACAATTATGCCTACTGGCTGAATGAAAAATATGGGAAGAGCATGCTGATCGCCCCCAGGGTCAAGGATTACAAGGACAATGTTGACTATAAAGTTTACCGCTTTAAGTCGGTCCTGCTGCCGGGCATGAATCCTTACAGGGTGGGGCTCCCTCTGATCGATATCACATTCAAGAAAAAGATCAAGAAGATAAAATTCGATGTTCTTCATGCACATTGTCCTTTTATCAGCGGTCAGCTGGCGGTAAAACTTGCATCAAAACTTAAGGTGCCCCTTGTCGCAACTTTTCATACAAAATACCGTGATGACTTCAAGAAAGTGATAAACAACGACCTGTTTATTGAATTCCTGATGAGAACCACCCTTGAATTTTACAAATCGGCAGATCTGGTTTGGGTTCCCAATAAAGCCACCGGGCAAACACTTAAGGATTATGGGTTCAACGGCTCTTATGAGGTAATGCCCAATGGGACTGATATGGCAATTCCCGACAAGGTAAAATTCCTGAAATATCGGAAAAAGGGACTTGACCGTATAGAATCCGGACCAAATGAATTTATAATGTTGTTTGTTGGTCAGCATCGCTGGGAGAAAAATGTGAGACTCATTCTCGAAGCCATGAAGATGTTGAAATCTTTCGGGGAATCATTTAAAATGATCTTTGTGGGCGAAGGATATGCGGCGCGGGAGATGATGAAACTGGTAAGGCAGTATAAAATCCAGGAGCAAGTCATTTTTCTTGGGGTGATCACCGATCGCAAGGAATTGGAGTATGTATATGCAGCCTCCGACCTGCTTGTTTTCCCATCAATTTATGACAACTCCCCCCTTGTTCTCCAGGAGGCCGCAGCGTTCGATGTTCCTTCGGTAATTGTAAGGAACAGTTCTTCAGCCGAAGGGATCCTTGACGGCATAAACGGATTCCTCATCGAAGACCAGGTTGAATCGCTGGTGAAAAAGATCACTGAACTGATGAAACGCCCCGACGCAATAAAGAAGGCAGGTGAGGGCGCCAGGAAATCAATTTATCACCCATGGGATGCAATCGTTGATGACGTTTATCAGCGATATGTCGAATTGATCATGGAACACCAGCCGGCAGTATCTCATCAATGGGAGGATGATGAGGATGAACACCTACCTTAGATTGAATTCTTTGAGCAGCTCCTCGAATGTCTCTTTGTGACTTGGTGATTCAGCCTGTTTCGAAGCAACTGCATAGGCCTGGGCATAGAGGTCTTCGCGGTAATTGTAAATTCTCCATTGGCCTTCGTGAAATTCAAGCGCTGAAAGATTTTCGATCCAGTCGCCTGAATTCAGGTATGTGACAGAGCCCTGGGAATTGGAAATGGTCCTGATTTCAGGTTGATGAATATGACCGCAGATCACATTGGCATATCCTTTTGAAATGGCAATGCCAGCAGCGGTCTCCTCGAATTTATTGATATAGGAAACAGCACGCTTCACCTGGTGTTTGATCCTGCGCGAGAAAGAGATCTTTTCTCTACCCAGGCTAGTCAGAAGGAAATTTACAAGGCTATTGAACAGGATCAAAAAGTCGTAACCGAATGACCCAAATCTTGCCAGCCATTTGCTGTACTGCATGGTTATGTCAAAAACATCGCCGTGGAAGATCCATGTTTTCTGTCCGTCGAGCTCGATCAGCAGCTTATTCACCAATTTAAAGGAGCCAATGTGGAATTTGACAAACTTACGCATCAGTTCATCATGGTTTCCGGTGATATAAACCACCTTGGTGTTTTTCGCGATCATCCCGGTCAGATGCCTGATCACCATCAGGTGTGATTTGGGAAAGTAACGTTTTCGAAACTGCCAGATATCGATAATATCCCCGTTCAGGATAAGCATTTTGGGTTTGATGCTTCGAAGGTATTGGAGCAATTCCCTGGCATGACATCCAAACGCACCAAGATGAACATCAGAAATGATGACAAGGTCAACTTCACGTTTGGGTATTGAGTGTGCTTTCATATGCCAGATGCAAAGATACCAGGATGGATCAACAGCAATGTTAACAGCAGATTACGAAAATATTAAATAACTGTTAAGAAATCATTAAGTTTCGTAATCAGGGGAAATTGAATGGTCATTATAAGGACCTTTGTCCAAAAATTTATATGTCATGAAGAGAAACACGCAAGCATCCGGGATAAAAATCAGAAAATCACGGGGTGAAACACTTCCCCTCCTGCGGGGGATGTTTATTTTCCCAGAGTCCTTAAAAAGGCATGGAAATATTTCCGGTTCAGAGGTATCTGGCGATGAATTTATCTTACTCGATACATTTCATCATTCAGGCAGGGAGTCAATCCAGGGACAAAAAGATGCAAACCTGACAGTATCTGAAGAGGGACTACATTTGAGCATATCATGACGATACAACCACCCGCCGGGTTTCCTATTACCGATCCAAAATCGGCCGGGAGGCTGTTGTGGATGACAGACACCTATGGTGACCAAAACGGAGTTTCCACGGTGCTCAAGGCTATTCACCAGGTGATCAAATCGCGTAATCTGCCTGTCGACCTGATGGTATGCAGCAGCAGGATCAAACCCGACGATCATCTGATCGTACTGAAACCGATCTCAGAATTTACCTTTCCGCTTTACCGGCAACAACCATTCAGGATTCCCAACTTTGTATCTGTTCAACGTGCCTTCAGGCGCGGCAATTATAACCGGATCATCTGTTCAACAGAAGGTCCGATGGGGTTGGCTGCGCTTTGGCTGAAAAAGACATTCTCAGTTGAAACTTTCTTTTATCTGCACACCGACTGGCTGACATTTGCAAAAGAAGTTTTATCATTGGAGGAAGTCGGTCTGAGCAGGCTGCAGAAGGCGCTCAGGATCTATTATAAAGGATTCGGGAATATATTTGTACTCAATACAGACCAGCAGCAATGGCTTACCGGCAAAGGAATGGGTTTTGACCCTTCACGCGTTTTCCTTACCGCACACTGGGCTGATAAAGTTTTTTCTGACACGCTGCCATTTGTGCAGACCAGGCTCCCGTTTAATCCTGAGGGACCCGTGATGCTTTATACCGGACGGATAAGCAAAGAGAAGGGAGTGATGGAACTTCCCGGTATTGTGAGGATGGTCAGATCAGTAATACCGGAGACACAAATGGTCATAGCCGGAACTGGCCCTGCCGAAGAGGAACTGAAAAAAGCTCTCCCTGAGGCTTTTTATCTTGGGTGGGTTGGGCACGAAAACCTGCCAGCTCTTTTTAAATCGTCAGACATTCTGCTGCTGCCTTCCCGTTTCGATACATTCAGTTGTGTGGTTCTTGAAGCGCTAAGCAGTGGATTGCCGGTTGCTGCATACAATACCAAAGGACCAAAGGATATTCTGGAGGATTCTGTATGCGGATACCTGGGTGAAACATCAGAGGAGATGGCAGGGAAGGTGGTATCGTTTTTCCTTGATCCCGGCATACGCAAGCAGATGAAACTGGCTGCCCGGAGCAGGGCCGAGGATTACAAGGCTGAAGACATCATGGACCGGCTGCTGCAGGACACCGGATTGGTGACAAAATCATGCCCGTTATGAGCGGAAATATTGAGGAGCCAAGGATATGGTGGAAACATGGTGTGATATATCATATCTATCCACGTAGTTTCCAGGATTCTAATGGAGACGGGATCGGTGATATCAGGGGAATAATCCGCCGACTTGGGTACTTAAAAGTGCTGGGGATTGAAGGAATCTGGCTTTCTCCCATGTTTAAATCCCCGATGGTTGATTTCGGATACGATGTTTCAAATTATCGCGAAATTGACCTGGATTTCGGAACCATGGATGATTTTATTGAACTGCTGGAAAAAGCCCATGATTCCGGGATTCGTATTATCCTGGATATGATCCTGAACCATACATCCAACCAGCATCCCTGGTTCATCGAATCATCATCTTCCCTTGACAATCCGAAGCGTAACTGGTACATCTGGAAAGAGGGGATCAAGAGTGGCCCGCCCAATAACTGGAAAGCGGCTATTGGAGGAAGCGCATGGAAATTCGATGAAAGGACAGGCCAATATTACATGCATTCTTTTTTCGAAGAACAACCCGATCTTAACTGGCGCGACAAGGAGCTTCCAAACGTATTTTTTGATGAGATGAAGTTCTGGCTCAACCTGGGGGTGGATGGTTTCAGGCTGGATGTGATCAACCTGATCGCAAAGGATAAAAAGTTCAGGAGTAACCCGGTTTTATTCGGAATTCCTGCACTTCAGAAGCAAATCTATACCCGCAACAGGAAACGATCCGTCACTATTGTTACCCGGATCAGGAAATTGCTCGATCAATATGAAAACGCTACCGCAATTGGAGAGGTTTACACACTTCCGCCGGGAAATGCAAAAGCTGCGGCGCGATACCTTGCCAGGGGACATAATGGGATTCACCTTGCATTTGATTTTTCATTGATCTTCAGTGCATGGAATGCCCATTCCTACTTCAAATGCATTGAGAGATGGTATAACAGCATTCCTGAGAACGGATGGCCCTGTCATGTTTTATCGAACCATGATCTTTTCAGAAGCATTGACCGAATACCGTGGCGTACCAAAAAGGAGGAGAAAGCCAAGGTTGCAGCCGCGCTGTTACTGACCCTCCGGGGTACACCGTTCATATATTATGGTGAAGAAATAGGCATGCACAACGGACACATCCGCCGGCGACATATCCGCGATCCGCTTGGAAAGCGATTCTGGCCGTTGTTTACAGGCAGGGACAAAGCCCGCACACCTATGCAGTGGAACCATGAACCATCGGGTGATTTCACAATCGGTATCCCATGGCTTCCGCTGAACAGCGACACGCGTTCCCGTAATGTCAGAAAACAGGAGGAGGATCCGTCTTCATTGCTTAACCATTACAGGAACCTGATAAAGATACGCCGATCGAGCGAAGCCTTACAAAAAGGTTCGTGGGTTCCGGTTACCACTGGCCAAAAGGGAATTCTGTCCTATTTCCGGCTGACTGAGAATGAGCGGATCCTTGTGATCCTGAACTTTACAGGTCGGCACAAATTATTATCGCTCCCTGAGCACACCTATGGCAAAGTAATTTTATCAACCCACAGGACGCCGGATGAATTCAACTATTTTCAGAATATGCAGATTGGTCCTTATGAAGTTACAATCTGTCGGATAGATGAATGAAAGGGGCAGGGCCCCTTTCATCGTTAATTTTAGAGAGCGATGACTGAATTCTCTGAACCCAGTCCGCTTGGGACAAATTTGTCGGCTTCAGAATCGTTTTCCCAATTGGTACCATCGATGAGGTAACGGAATTGGTATTCTTTACCATTTTCCAGGTCGATCGTGACTGACCATACTCCGGTTTTTGCTTTTTTCAGAGGGGTTTCTCCGATCTGCCAGTTATTGAAATCCCCAACCAGGAGGATGGAAGAAGCAGATGTATACTGATCTCCCGAAAGAGAGAATTTAACTTTACTGACAGGTTTTGCTTTCAAGGATTTTTTTTCGATACTCATATTTGATAGGTTTAATTTAAATAAATCGGGTGCAAAATTACAAATAATTTTTAATATGGTGTTAATTGCATGTTAAATCATAGATTCATCTGATCCATAGTCAAGATTAACAAATAGTTAAATCTTCATATTTAACAAGTATCCAGTGGCAATTATTTACCTTTATCAATTTAATTTGTAGAAATTTTTGATGGCCCGGAACAATTTGCATAAGAAAAATGGAACTGCTCAATCCCTCTGATCTTGTTAAAGCGCTACCTGTTCTCCGATACCCGGGGGGAGCCTGGCTGGCATTGATGCTTCACCGGATTATGAAGCTGGACAGGATCAATAATTTGTATGGTCCAATACACGAATTACCAGCCAATAAATTTATTGATTCTTTAATTGCCAGATTGGGATTTCAGATCAACGTTTCTCAGGAAGAGATTCAAAACATTCCATGCAACGGACCATTCATCACCATATCGAATCACGCGTATGGCGGAATTGACGGGATCATCCTGTTTAAACTTCTTATCTCGAAACGTCCGGATTTTAAGATTCTGATGAACTTTCTTCTGGCAAAGGTCAAACCGATCGAAGGATTTGCGTTAAAAGTCAATCCGTTTGAAAAAGTTCCAAATGTTCAGTCAAGTTACAGCGGATTGAAAGAAGCGCTGCATCACCTGAAGAGCGGTCATCCCGTGGGTTTATTCCCGGCAGGAGAGGTTGCATCATTCAAGATAAAAACAGGTACCGTAACCGATAAAAATTGGCCCCCATCCGTATTAAAACTGATTTCAAAAGCCCGGGTTCCGGTTATCCCGATTTATTTTGAAGGGCATAATAGTTTGTTATTCCAGATTCTGGGTATGGTCAATCCGATTGTCAGAACGGCATTATTGCCCTCTGAAATGTTAAATAAATCAGGAAAAAAAATCCGGGTCCGTATCGGGCGCCCGATTACAGTAAGGGAACAGGAGAAGCTTACCGATATTAATGATTTTGGACGTTATCTGAGAATGAGAACTTTTTCTTTGGGGATTCAGACAGAAAAACAAAAAAAATCAGGAATTTTCCAGGTCAGGCATCAGGAACTGCTTGTTCAGCCGGTCCCCACCGAATTATTGGTGAATGAGGTTGAGGGGCTGAAATCGAGCTGCCTATTGTTTTCTTTCAACAATCACAGGGTTTTCTGCTCACCCGCTACCGGAATTCCATTTATCATGCAGGAATTAGGCAGGCTAAGAGAAATCACCTATCGCGAAGTTGGCGAAGGAACAAACAAGTCAATTGACCTTGACACTTTTGATCACTATTATCACCATCTTTTTATCTGGGACAATCTTGAAAAGAGGATCATTGGAGGCTACCGGGTGGGATTTGGAAACAGGATAATGGAAACACACGGCGTCCATGGATTTTATATCAGCACCCTTTTTCATATCAGGGCAGGAGTTAAACCGGTACTTAATGCATGTATGGAACTTGGAAGATCATTTATCATCAAATCCTGGCAGAAAAAACCATTGTCGCTTTTCCTGCTCTGGAAAGGTATTTTTGTCTTATTATGCCGACATCCGGATTTACGATATATGATCGGACCGGTCAGCATCAGCAATACCTATAGTAATCCTGCAAAGGCATTGATGGTATCATTTCTGAAAAAAAATCATTTCAACAAGGAGCTTTCAGTTTTTTTTATTCCAAGGAAAAAATTTGTACCTAAGATTCCACCAACTATAAGAAAGAAGTTATTTTATAAAGTGACGGGTAAAAACCTTGGTAAAGTGGAAAATTTCATCCAGTCCTTTGATCCCGGGTTCCGCACCCCTGTATTGTTAAAAAAATACCTGGGAATAAATTCTGAAATTATCGGATTCAATGTTGATCCGCTGTTCAGCAACTGCCTTGATGTTTTAATTATAACTGATATCCTTGAAATACCTGAAGAAATGATCAGATCACTGTCGAAAGAACTCACTGATAATAATGTTACAGAGCGGTTTGTATCAATAAAGCCATTCTTGTATGATTAAAAATGAACCATTGTCCAGAAAGCTGGACATTCTGATTGTTTTTGAATGCCTTTCAAAAAAATACATTAAATTTGAACAATGAGCGATTAACAACAATAACAACATTCATGAAAATGAAAAAATCAAAAAAAATAAATCTTCCCGAAGTGCATATCCTCGGAGATTTACAGGATGTGAAAAATCTCGTATCCGGAATTGGCAAGAAAAAAACCCTGGTGATTTTCGCAGACGCAGAGCAGGAATCATTCTATGTTGAAACAAAAGGAAAAATTAAACAAATCAACCAAAAAGGGGTAAAGCGACTTGAGAAAAGTTTCAAATTGATTTACTTTTCATATTTTCCAAGCAAGAAAAAAATTCAGCCTGCGAAAGGGGAGGTCCCTCAGGAACAAGCAGCTGAAGAGGGAAATAAAACTGAAATGGCAGAGAAGAAGGAAAAGAAAAATCCGGAGAGTAAAAAGGTCAAAACGGAGAAGAAAGCAAAGAAAGTTAAAGAGGGGAAGAAAAAGAAGTAGAATATCAACCCTCATCGAATTTATATCCAACGCCTTTGATGGTTTTGATGCTGGTTATGCCAAGTTTTTCCCGGA
>CAISJJ010000034.1 GCA_903885595.1 uncultured Bacteroidales bacterium | reverse complement strand
GCTGTATAGGTAACACTCGTGCCCGCGCAAACCGGGTTGGCCGATGCCACAATAGATACGCTCACCTGCACCGACGGGTTAACCGTCATGACGATCGTGTTGGAGGTCGCCGGGTTGCCCGATGCACAGGCTGCATTTGAGGTTAGAACACACTGTACGTTATCGCCATTCACCGGAACATAGGAATAGGTGGAATTGGTAGCGCCAGGAACGGTTACCGTGTTCACCTTCCAGAGATAGGCCGGAGCGGATCCTCCGTTGACCGGCGAAGCTGTATAGGTAACACTCGTGCCCGCGCAAACCGGGTTGGCCGATGCCACAATAGATACGCTCACCTGCACCGACGGGTTAACCGTCATGACGATCGTGTTGGAGGTCGCCGGGCTGCCCGATGCACAGGCTGCATTAGAGGTTAGAACACATTGTATGTTATCACCATTCACCGGAACATAGGAATAGGTGGAATTGGTAGCGCCAGGAACGGTTACCGTGTTCACCTTCCAGAGATAGGCCGGAGCGGATCCTCCGTTGACCGGCGTGGCTGTATAGGTAACACTCGTGCCCGCACAAACCGGGTTGGCCGATGCAACAATCGAGACACTGACAGACAGAACCGGGTTAACCGTTACCATGACATCATCAGAAACTGTTGCCTTTGATGCATCTGTTACAACCAAATGATAACTTGTATTGGATGTGGGGCTGGCCACCGGGTTCACAACCGATGGATCGCTCAGACTGGCTGCCGGAGTCCATGCAAAGGTATATGGAGGTACTCCGCCTGATGGGTTGGCATTCAGCTGAGAAGTACCCCCTAAACATACTGATTCCGGCGCAGCAGTGGCATTTACGCTCAACGATGTCCCCCCCTGTTTGAGGTAAAAAGTGTGTGCTCCTTCTATGGCATTCTCATCATCCAGTAAAATATAATAGGTATTACCTGCCGTCCACGACATTGAACCATAGTTTCCCGGCACCGAAATGCGATCAATACAGGTCCATCCCGACGATGAACAGGTTGAAGCTTTCCAAAAATAGTCAACATAGGTGCCGTTTGCAGCTGTAACCTCTATGCTATAGGTTCCTGTAACAGGGGCGACGAAACTATAAATTTGCTCAATTCCCGGGGTGGTGTAATTACAAGGATTATTCGTACCGGTAAACCAAACCCCTTGACCGCCACCCCAGTAGGTTTGAGAATTGGCCAAACCGCCTGCGCCCAGGGAAATTATATTATCGCATGGATTAGGAGCATATGCTTGAAGCTGAATCGTTGTAACCCCCCATTGACCCATCCCCGAATACACACCTCCCCAGGTCATGGTATGACTCGAGTAATCCCAGGTGTCGTGCAGATAGACAATGCTGCCGGTATTATCATAGCCATATCCGAGCATGGTATGGCCTGAAACCTGGATTAGAACAGGTCTCCCAGCATCAATTTCCTGCATATACTGAGCAAAGGTGAACCCTCGCGTATTTCCGTTATATCCGTAAATCTCTTGTGTGCAGTTTGACAAGACTGTATAGCCCCTGGATTCATAAAACTGCCGTAATCCGTAACATCCATCCCGTGAATTTGCTCCAGCATCGTAATTACATAACATATAGCCACCCGAATAAAAATAAAAGGTTGTACTGCCATCTGAACTACCTAACGCTGACTGATTGGTACCCATGTAATCACCTGTACATTCTCCCCATGTATGTTGAGTCCAGCCATTGGTAATATAGGGATCGCTGGCGCCGCTTCCATATTGGATCCAGTAATCATCAACATGTCCCCGGGAAGCCCTGCCATCGATGCCATTGCGTGTTGCGCTTAACGGGCATTGCGCCCTTGTCTCTCCGTTGATAACCGCATAGCCCCAGCTGCTGTTGTCCATCGGGAATAAACCACCCTGTGTTGGCCCTGTATAGATATTGTAATACCCGGTGCGATCGTAATATGCCGCCTGCATGGCTGCAGCGGTGGCTGAACAGCCGAATGACCAGTCGAAAGCCGGAACATTGGAAAGTAATACCGCCGATTTGGCAGGAACTGCCACGGGCATTCTGAAATCATCCGGTGGTTTTCCGGGAACGATAATTTCGACAATTTCCCTGCCGGTTGAATCAACAAATTTATTAGTAATGTACCTGGGGTCTATCCCCTGTTTTTGGGCCACCACATTATTTGTTACAACCCAAAATATCAAAAAAACAAAGAGTATTGTAAATTTTTTCATGCGCTTGTTGATTTTATGAAAATTAAATCTCCCTCTTCTTCTCAAATCAAATGAGATTTCAAGTCATTCACGCTGTGCAATGTCTTTCTATGGTGTTGACGAGCGCAAAGTTAATCAATCTAAAGACTTCCCCGGAAATCACGGAATTATTCTCCCTTTCCCTGTAATAGAAATTCCCAAAGGTCTTTTACAAACAACCCGGTATGAGAAAAAATGTTCCTGAAAATTTAATGTCTGGCTTTTGCAAGTATCAGCTACCTGGAAAGAATGAGTTTAAAAACCTCCACGTAATCATCCTTTACAACTTTTACAAGATATAACCCAACCGGCAGATCTCTGACAGAAAACTCATGGGTTCGCTCGCTGATCAGTGTTTCTGAACGCAGCCGTTCACCGCACATACCCAGGATCTCAACCTTGACAATGCCATCTACTTGTTCGCCTTTCTGCAGGAGTGTAAACTTCCCGTTTGCCGGGTTGGGGAAAATACTGAAACCTATTGATTTGTCGGCTACAGGCTGTTCCATTTCACCGGTTACTGCGCTCACCATTGCCAGCGGAAGGACCGGGCAATAACTATTGGTGGTGGTAATATATCCATGCATGATTCCTCCGGATTGCACCCGGGTTCCATACAGGAATAAAATCTTGTTCCCGGCAATGAAAGTAGCTGTTCCTCCACTCTGAACCTCGAATGTGGTGCCACCTCCGGCTACTGTTATCGTATTTATGGCATCATAACAGTTTATCGTACCTGAAGGCACCGTTCCGGTAACACTTAAAGATTCCGGTATCACCGTCATGGTGATGAGGTTGGAGGTCGCAGGGTTCCCGGATGGACAAGGAACATTCGATGTAAGAATGCACCAGATCTGGTCACCGGAAACCGGAGTGTAGGAATAAGAGGATGCATTTGCGCCGGCATTGGCTCCATTCACCTTCCATTGATAAAAAGGAGATCCGCCACCATTAACAGGCGTGGCAGTATATGTAACCACAGTCCCCTGGGGCACCGGGTTCCCCGAAGCAGCTATTGTTACACTCACCGGGAGAACCGGGTTCACCGTCATGACGATTGTATTGGAGGTGGCCGGGTTGCCAGATGCACAGGTTGCATTAGAAGTCAGAATACATTGTATGTTATCACCATTTACCGGAACATAGGAATAGGTAGAATTGGTAGCTCCGGGAACGGTTATCGTGTTGACCTTCCATAGGTAGGATGGATTGGATCCTCCGTTGACCGGCGTGGCTGTAAAGGTTACACCCGTGCCTGCGCATACCGGGTTGGCCGAAGCAACGATCGTGACACTCACCGGCAGAACCGGGTTCACCGTCATGACAATCGTGTTGGAGGTGGCCGGGTTGCCCGATGCACAGCTTGCATTAGAAGTCAGAACACATTGTATGTTATCGCTGTTCACCGGAACATAGGAATAGGTAGAATTGGTAGCCCCGGGAACGGTTACCGTGTTGACCTTCCAAAGGTAGGATGGATTGGATCCTCCGTTGACCGGCGTGGCTGTAAAGGTTACACCAGTGCCTGCGCATACCGGGTTGGCCGAAGCAACGATCGTGACACTCACCGGCAGAACCGGGTTCACCGTAACCATGACATTATCGGTTACTGTGGTCCCAAATGCATCAGTAACAATCACCTCGTAATTAGTGCTGATACCCGGATTGGCCACCGGGTTAACGATTGACGGATTACTCAGACTGCCTGTTGGAGTCCATGCAAATGAATATGGCGGAACACCCCCTGAAGGATTGGCGTTCAATTGTGAAGTGCCACCCGGACAGATCGATTCCGGGTTGGCAGTAGCGTTGGCTAGCAGTGCCGTAACCCAATCGATCAGGTTGTACCCATCGTAATCATAGGCCTCTCCTGAAAAGTCACCGCTGTAATCAACAAAATAAACATGTCCCTGGTTCAGCGTCTTAGCCACATTGTAGCCCCCTCCCCATGTGTTGGCCGGAAAGACCGCATTATGGATGGTGAGCGTTTGATTGTTGTTGATCGCCAGCAAAACACCACCGGTTGCTCCATCCTGGAAGGTACATCCCGTAAAGGCATGGGCAGGATCGACTGTTGCGCCTGACTGGATAAATACACCATTCACATGCATGTTCTTAAAACAACAGTAATCTGCAGCAATTGTTCCTCCCGAATTCACGTTGAAACCATATCGGGCAGCAGGGATGTTACCCAGGATATTGACCTGGTTTCCAGCCGTACCGGCTATATTCAATGATCCGCCGCTGTTAACGTTAAGATTGTGGGCATCTGACATCATAAATGTTGAGCCGGCAGAAAGCATGAGAGACCCGGTATTATTTATTGCTGCATCACCGAATACACTAAGAAAGTATCCATTCACGTTATAGCCGCCCTCAACAATAGTCAGATTGCCATCAAACTGGCAGCTGGTATTGCCAACCTGGGTAACTGAATAACCGGGGTCCTTATTAATCACCAGATTATGAAAATACCCTGTTGACCCGGAATAGGTCAGAATTGAGTTCTGCGCTCCCTTAAATTCAACAGTGTTCCTTGGTATTGCATTGAAAAAGGCGCCGGAAGGTTCAACGGTAAAATTGTTATGAACAATATGGTAAAGGCCTGTCGGATTGTCTTCCCAGGTCCCGTTGCTGATCAGGATATTCCCATAAGATTGTATGTTGTCATCGGGCCTGAACATGCCGGAACTTTTATCAACAACCAGGGAATTGAAATCCTCCCAGAGCGCTCCTGTTGACAGCGTCTGATCAGTTGTCCCGTTAAAGGTTACTGTAGAATAATATCCCGGATCAAATCCATATTCAGTGGTATAACTTGAATTTTGGTTCAGCCATTGTCCACCAACAAAAATCTGCGGACCGTACATATCATTTGCGTTCAGGCCGCCATTGAGGTCAATGGTCAGGTTTCCCGAAATGATTAAACCGGCCGGGTTGTTCAATTCCATGCTTCCGTCAAGGATATGCAGATTGTTGGTAACGGCTACATCCTGCCATAATTCGAGACCATCAAAATCAGGAAAAGTCTTGTTAAGGTTCAGGTCATAAAACGTTTCGCCCGAAAGGACATCTGCTCCCATTGACCCGTTAAATGTAACAGCGCCTGTGCCTTCGATGAATCCGTCGGTCCCGACCCAATTATTCCAGTCACCGCCAAGCGTGATATCCAATCCATTTGAATTAAGAACCCCGCTCTGAATGGTAAGATCGTTTTGTACAAAAATATCATATAAATATAAACTAGATGCAGTTCCAGCCGACCTGTTGATTACCAGATTATAGAATGAATTTCCGTTTCCGCAAACAATTGCTGCATCAGGCTCGAGGTTTCCGGTCACCTCAACCGCCCCTCCTGTTGGGTTGAAAGCTCCAGGGTAGAATGCACCAAATGCCCCGCCGGTTCTTAATATACCTCCGCTGACAGATGTTGTTGCCCCAGAACCAAATTGAATGCTGTTATAGGTAATTTCAAATAATCCGGATGGCATGGTCAGATTCCCGAGCAGATACTCCCACCCCTTATCAGGATGGTTGGGAGAATCGGCAATGAAACTGCCGCCGTCAATGATCAGGGAGCCTGTTGACGCTGAGGCAAATTCACCATGACATAATACATGGCCTGCATTTACCTCAAATAGCCCATTTAATACGAAGGGCGAATTAAGATAAACTGAATTGTTACTATACAATGCGAATGATGCGCTGGTTTGAATATCGAAGACGCCGTTAACATAGATATCGGCAGATGACTGCCAGTTGGCGCCGGATTGAATGGTAAAATATCCCGCAACCCGCAATGGATAAATGGTCTTTGGATCCAATTTACCCCTTGAATAGGATACTGCAACCAGATTGCCAAAAGTAGCATCTGCATCATAGGTGTCTATGCCGCTTGAAACAAAAGCAGTATTCGGAGAATCGAGCATGGCATTGGTCCCATCGTTGAAACACCAATAATTAACATGAATTTCTCCGTTAGTGACATTATCCGTTGATCCGGACATCCATGTTATAGCATTGGCATTTATTTTATCTGAAACATTGTTCATCACAAGCTGTCCGTATATATCAACGTTATTATTCACATCCAGTTGGTTACTGCCCAGATTCAAGGATCCGGCAGTGATCGTAAGGTTGTGGCTGATTGCAAAATCCGAAGTCATGGATAATGCATTCGATTTTCCACCCTTTCCCAGGGTTTTATCAATTCTTTCACCAGTTTTCTGCAAAATTGGTTGAAGTAGATCCCCATCCTTGGTAACTTTATTAATATTGACATCATACAGGGTGCAGCCATTTGATTGATTGATAGTTGCATCTGTTGATCCGTAAAATTCAAAAGTACCGGCAGCGGGTGTAAAATCAGCCCTGTTGCCTGTAAAACCATAGGCTGTTCTGATGGTTCCGCCTGTAATATTTTCGGTTAATACATTAGATCCGTTATAGATGGAAATTCCGCAGGTGTGAAAATCCAGAATCCCCGAACTCATTTCGATCAGCGCATCCTGGTTGTATGACCAATCGCTGACGGATCCATAGACATTAACGGTTCCTCCAAAAATGTGTAGTTCGCCATCCAGGTCAACCCATTGATTCGTTCCTGAATTTGTGAGATTTATTGTTCCTCCTGCATTATTATAATAGGCGCCGTAAATCCCGTTGTCTAAAAGATCGTTGGCAGTAAATGAGCCGGAAAGCACATCCACCGCCCCCGCAGTCCAGTCATAAGCGGCACAAACCACATCGGTGCCAGCCATTCGCAAAGCTCCCCCTGAGGCTTTATTCAGCTCCAGGGTATTGAATGTTTCACTGGAACAATATTGGTGATAGTTGCCCCCATTAAAAATCACCCGGCTTGTGCCTTCTGAAAAGCCCGGGGTTCCAACCATATTAGACCAGTTTCCTCCTACAGAAACCGTTGTACTTCCGGGATTGAAAGTTCCCTGGTCTATCGTGAGATTATTGGCAACCGTTATGTTATTCAGAGCGGTGGTGCCAGTGGAAGAGCTAAATCTGACGCTATTAAACAGGCCTGTTCCCGTTGTAAAATGATTGACCGATTGAGAGGTTCCATCAAAGACAAATGTTCCGGTATTTGCAGCACCGGTAAAGTTATAATTCCCATGGTTCAGGAGACTACCTTTTAGAATAACCTCCTGACTGGAAGAAATTCCAAAATTACAGGATGGCTGGATATAAATGCTACCGTTTATTGTAAGTGGCTGGGTTGAAAGATCGCTGACCCTCAGCCAATCCGTACCTGTTTTATAACTAGCTAATTTGGGTAAAGAACAAGTTGCACTGTAAGATCTGATCCAACTGGTTCCACTCCCTGTAAAGTCCACATTCCCGTTGGCAAGATTTGCATTGGCGCCGGCATTGAAATTCCAGTCACCATGAACCCAAAATACAATATCAGCAGTAAAGTTGGCGGTTGAACCACTTTCCCATGCAACATCTCCCAGCACGGCCATCACGCCTGCAGCATTGTCCATGGTAAGCAGACCATGAATTGTTATACTCCCGGCAACATCAAGCCGCCCGGCGCCGATTTTTAACTGCGTTCCTGCCCCCACCGTGATGTTGTTACAGTTTGCCGTACCCGAATTGATGATCGGATAGTAGGTATACCCCGTATTGATCTCTACATTGGTGGTTGAATTCGGTACAAAATTCGCACTCCAGTTTGCTGAATTATACCAATCATTGCTCACTAATCCTGCCCATGTGTTTGGCAAATCCGAAGGATTGATATAAAAAGTGTGGGCCCCTGCAGTGGTATTTTCATCATCCAGTAAAATATGATAGGTTGTTCCGGCAACCATAAGCATTGCACCATAGGTGCCCGGATTGAGAATATCATCAATGCAACTCCATCCTGTAGCAGAGCATGATGAGGCCTTCCAGAAATAATCGACATATCCGCTGGCCGATGTCACCACCACATTGTAAAGACCGGTTACGGCAGGAACAAAACTGTAAACTTTTTCTCTTCCCGGACACACAAAATCGCACGGGCCATATGTACTGGTGAACCAGGCCCCGTTTCCGCCTCCGGCATAGGTTTGAGCATTCCCCGATCCTGTTCCTCCAATTGAAGTAACATTTAAACAGGGATTCAGGAAGACATAAAAGGTATGTTCTCCTTCAGTACCGGATTCATCATCAAGTAAAATATAATATGTAGTGCCGGCAGTCCAGCTCATGGAACCATAGGTACCTGTATAGGCAATATCATCAATACAGTTCCATCCCGAAGATGAACAGGATGAAGCTTTCCACAGGTAATCAACATAACCATTGGCAGTCGTAACCTCAATACTGTATACTCCGGTTACGGGGGCAACAAAACTGTAAATTTGCTCAATTCCAGGTGTGGTGTACCCACATGGATTATTTGAACTGGTAAACCAAACCCCTTCACCACCGCCCCAGTAAGTTTTGGAATTGGCAGAGCCACCACCGCCAAGCGAAATAATGTTACTGCATGGGTCAGGTGTATATGCCTGTAACTCGATTGTAGTCACGCCCCAATGTGCCATTCCACTATATGAACCGCCCCAGGTCATGGTGTGACTTAAATAATCCCAGGTATCGTGGAGATATACCAGGCTTCCCGTATTATCGTAACCATAGCCGAGCATTGTATGACCTTCAACCTGGATTAATACAGGTCTTCCGGCATCAATTTCCTGCTTGTATTGGGCGAAAGTGAACCCCTGCGTGTTTCCGTTCAGTCCATAAATAAGCCGGGTGCAATTCGAAACGACAGTGTAACCCCTTGATTCATAAAACTTCCGCAATCCATAGCATCCATCTTTATGACCGGCAGGGGCCACATGGTTACATAAAATGGTACCATCCTCATAATAATAAAATGTTGTGTTACCATCCGAATTGCCCAAAGCCGACTGATTGGTTCCCATATAATCACCCGTACATTGGCCCCATGTATGTTGCGTCCATCCGTTCGTAATATAAGGATCGTTTGCGGTGCTTCCATACAGGATCCAGTAATCATCCACATGGCCACGGTTAGTCCGGCCATCCAGCCCGTTACGCGTGGCGCTCAGCGGGCATTGATGCTCAACAGCTCCGTTGATGGTTACATCGCCCCAGCTGCTGTTATTCATCGGCATTAAACCACCTTGTGTCGGTCCTGCATACATATTGTAATAACCCGTTCGGTCGTAATAGGCTGCCTGCATGGCTGCAGCAGTAGCTGAGCAGCCGAACGACCAGCTAAAGCCGGGAACATTCGCTAACAATACAGCAGCTTTGGATGGAACAGCCTCTGGCATCCTGAAATTGTCAGGTGGTATGCCAGGTACAACAACTTCGACAATCACACGACCCGTTGAATCAACAAACCTGTCGGTAATGTACTTTGGATTAATTCCCTGGATTTGAGCTATCAAGTCATTTGATACAGCCCAAAATACCATAAAGATGAAAAGCAAGGTAATTTTTTTCATGATCCTGTAGGTTTTTAATTGTTTGAAATAAATTCTACAAATGGCCTGCTGGATCTCATTAAGGATTGAAATGATATTATAAGTTAGTGAACTGTTTAACAGGGCAGATGTAGAGATTACAGGCTTTCAATTAAACAAATCAAATATACACTCCTTTATGGGGAAAATCAAGTTTTTGTCAATAAATACATCACAAATTTTACAAAGGAGGTTTTTGATCCTTCCAAATTTCAGAAACATTTACATATTGCCTACCAACCAATGACCGTTAAGGAGAGGGACCCCTTCCTGCCAGATAAAGCGCATGGCTGCTTCGGTTTGCATGAAAAATTATCCTGCTTATGTCTGGATGAAATAACATGTTTTTAACTTTGAGGCTGAACGAAATTGAAAAATGAAAACCTGGCTCACGAAAAACGGAATAAAAATTACGCGCATCCTCTTCGGGCGATGCCATGGTTGGAATGCCCCTGTCGGTCTTTCCTCCCTGGGGTGACGATCCGCATGAAATCATCCATAGCTGGAAGCTATTGCTCGACACCGGATGTCACACATTTCATCCGGCGCATGGCTGGCCCTTCAGCAGGGAAAGACTTGAAAAGGAATACAAGATGTCGCAGAAGTAATTTATATTATATCAAGTGTCTTCTCTTTATCTTGTTATCATGCCCGCAAACCGGAATGTCGTCATTTCCGCCGCTTTCACCGAATTGTTTTTTCCTTAACAGACAGATGCGTTAGATTTGTAATCATCCATAAACTGATCGCTGTATGCAGATAAAATTATCCTTTATTCCCACGTTTTTCCTGTTGTTATCCGTCGGGGCTTACGCTCAGAATGTTCTTCAGTGGCGGGGGCCCGACCGCACCGGTGTTTACCTGGAATCGAACCTTTTAAAAAGCTGGCCGGCGGAAGGCCCTGCCCTTTTATGGGAATTTGACAGCATAGGCAACGGATATGGTTCGCCCGTGATCACTCCTTCCAATATTTACGTTAACGGAGAGATTGATACCATAAGCTACCTTTTTGCATTCGACCGTTCAGGAAAATTCCTATGGAAGTCGGTGATCGGGAAAGAATGGACTTTAAATTACCCGGGGACGCGCAACACGCCAACGGTCGTGGATGACCTGATTTATGTAACGGCCGGGTTGGGAACCGTGGCCTGCTTTGATCTTAAAACCGGGAAAAAACAGTGGTCGGTCGATATGGTAACCGATTTTCATGCTCCTATGACCCGGTTTGGTTTTTCCGAATCACTTGTAGTCAGTGGTAGTTCCGTTTTCTGCTCCCCCGGAAGCGCCGATACCAATGTAGTTGCGCTGGACCGGTTTACCGGAAAGATAAAATGGATATGTAAAGGATTGGGACAGATGACCTCCTACTGCTCCCCTGCTATCATCAGGTTGCCTGAACGGGAAATCCTGGTCACCTTCTCTAAAAGCGCTTTGCTCGGGATCGACACCAAAGACGGGACACTCCTGTGGTCGCACAAGCAGGATGGCGAAGGCGATGTGCACATTAATACCCCATTGTTCGAAAATGGATTTATCTACTACATCACCGGTGATGGAAACGGATCGGTGAAACTTTCCCTTTCACCCGATGGGAAAGAGATCACGGAAGCTTGGAGAAATGCCTTATGCGACAATACCATGGGCGGTTTTATAAAACTGAACGACCATATCTATACGGCAAGTTACGGAAGACGAGCCTGGCTTACCCTTGATGCGAATACCGGCCAGATCACTGATTCTTTGAAATTCGACAAGGGCGTCACCATATTTGCCGATGGCATGCTGTATTGTTACAACGAAAAAGGTCAGCTGGGACTTTTCAAACCGGACGGTCCAAGGATGAAGATGATCAGTTCATTTAAAGTTACGCGAGGATCAAAGGCACATTACGCACATCCGGTTATTTGCCAGGGAATCATGTATGTGAGGCACGGAAAGTCGCTGCTTGCGTATGATGTAAAAGAGAAATAGCGAGGTAGCGAAATAGCGAGGTAGCGAAATAGCGAGGTAGCGAAATAGCGAGGTAGCGAAATAGCGAGGTAGCGAATTGCGAAGCAATCACGAACACCTGAAAAAATAAAAATGATCGTGAGTAAATAGCGAAATAGAATTATTAGAACAAAGATGATATGAAAACAAGATTGGTCTTTTTAACTTTTTTTTGTGTTATTGTTTCCGGGGTGATGGCGCAGGAGCTAACGCTGGAACAGGTTCTGGAAAAATATTACCAGGCAGGAAAATTTGATAAGCTCAGTAAAGTAAATACAATCATCATGACGGGCAGCATTGTGCAGCAGGATCTGATGCCGGTAAAGATCATTCGTGTACGGCCTGATAAATACATGATGGAGTTCGATGTTGCCGATCTAACAGCCTACCAGGCTTATGATGGCCAAACTGCCTGGATGACGGCTCCCTGGACCGGCAATGCCGCGCCCCAGGTTATGCCTGCTGAACGGACAACCGACCTGAAAAACAGGTCCGACATGGACGGTGTTCTGGTTAACTGGAAAGAAAAGGGGCACACCCTGGAACTGGCCGGAAAAGATACGGTTAATGGTCTTTCAGTATATAAAATCAAGGTGACCCGTAAAGATGGTGGTATCGAATATCAGTTCATCGATGCTTCAGGTTTCTTGCTGCAGAAGCGGCTCTCATACCGCAAAGCAGGCGGAAAGGAGCTTACGGTTGAAAATCTCTACTATGACTATCGCGAAGTGGAGGGCATACCCTTTGCTTATACCCTTGAAACCAATAACGCGGGGCGTGTGAATGAAATTCAGTTCGAATCGGTTGAAATAAATAAACCTGTTGATCTGAAGATATTTGCGATGCCGTTAAAGAAATAAACAGTTTTTTTGTCACGTGTCCCGTGTCACGCGTCCCGGTTTTTCAGTCATGTTCATAATCATGTAACAAAACCTAAAGTACTGCGTCACATCTTACCTTATGTATTTACGTTAATCAAATTAACAAAGGAGGTTCCCATGAAAAAAATCATCTTTAGTTTATTTATGCTGTTTTACCTGGTTGTTTCGTCAATGGCCCAGGAGGGGATGTGGCTGCTCACACAAATCGATCAGCTTGATCTCAGCAAAAAGGGACTTACGGTTGCGGTTGCTGACATTTACAGCAAGGACAAACCGGCCATTTACAGCGCCATTCTCCAGGTTGGCGGGGGTACGGGCTCATTCGTTTCACCCGAGGGCCTGGTTCTGACAAACCACCACGTGGCATTCACAGCGCTTCAGCGGGCTTCGACTACCAGCAGCAACTACCTTACGGACGGGTTTCTGGCCCGTACACGCAATGAGGAGATCAAAGCCCCCGGATACCGGGCCCTGATGGTTGTTGACATGCAGGATGTTACAAAGGATATTGTGGAAGCAGCCAAAGGCATTACAGATCCGACTGAAAAAGATAAAAAGGTCAATGCCAAAATTGCCTCAATGACCGAACTGATTGAAAAAGATAAAAAGGATGTTAAGGCTCAGGTATCGGAAATGTTCAACGGCAAGCAGTATATGTTGTTTGTTTACAAGGAATTTAAAGATCTCAGGATTGTTTATGCACCTCCCTTGTCAATAGGCAATTACGGAGGGGAAACCGATAACTGGATGTGGCCGCGACATACCGGCGATTTTTCATTTCTGCGGGTCTACGTTGCACCTGACGGAACCGGCACGGCCTACGATGCATTGAATGTTCCTTATAAGCCAAAGGTATGGCTTCATACTGCCAAGGATAACCTGAAAAATGACGATTTTACCTTTATCATGGGTTTTCCCGGAAATACGACCCGTTACCGTTCATCGACTTCGGTTCATTGGAACCAGGAATACAATTATCCATTTTCCATCCAGAATTTCAGGGAGATCATCGATCTGTGTGACGAGCTTACAAAAAAAGATCCCGCGGGAAAATTAAAAGTTGCCAGTCTTACGAAAGGGTTGGCCAATGCCATGAAAAACTACCAGGGCAAGGTCGAGGGAATGAAGAAGACCAATTTTCTCCAGAAGAAGATTGATTTTGAGAAGGAATTCCTTAAGTGGGCAAACAGTACACCGGCAAACAAGGAAAAATACAGCACCATCCTTTCGCGTGAAAAGGAACAATACAAAAAGCTTGGAGACACAAAGGACCGCGATAATATTTATGGGATCTTCCAGGGTCTCGCCGGATTACAATTAAGTATTGCAATCCAGATTTACGCTTTTGCCCGGGAGATGGAAAAACCGGTTGGCGAGCGCCAGCCGGGATTAACCGCAGAAGCCATTCAGGAAGCAATGGAGGGATTGCAGTATCCCTATGCCGATTATTATGAACCGGTTGATAAAGCCTTGCTTGTAAGGGCCCTGAAAATGGCCGGCGCTCTTCCGGCCGGTCAGCGTATCACAGGACTTGAATATATTCTGGCAAACAGCCAGCAATCAGTTGAAGGGTTTGCCGACAAAGCAGTGGCAGCCTCCAGGATGCATGAACTTGAATATGCAAAATCACTGGTGACAAAAACATCAAAAGAGCTGGAGGCCATTGACGATCCTTTTGTTAAAATGGCCCTCCGGTTGTATCCAATGGGTGAAGAGATCAGAAAGACCAACGAAGTTTTTGCAGCGAATGTCACAGATATTCGCAAGGAGTATCTTGAAGCGCTTTTTGCCTGGAAAGGTAAAACACTGTATCCGGACGCAAATGGCACGATCCGCTTTACTTCCGGAAAGGTAAGAGGCTACAAACCACGTAATGCCGTATTGTACGAGCCGTTTACATCTCTGAAAGGCGTTGTGGAAAAGAATACGGGTATCGAGCCATTTAATGCTCCCGAAGGTTTGATGGAATTATATAAGAAACGTGATTTCGGCAATTGGATTGATCCAATGCTGAAGGATGTGCCGCTGGCGTTTCTGAACATGTGTGATATTACAGGCGGTAATAGCGGCAGCCCGGTAATGAATGCCAGGGGGGAACTTATCGGGGTCGTATTCGACGGCAATTATGAGGCTATGATCAGCGACTGGCAATATGATTATGAACTTCAGCGTGCTATTTCATGCGATATCCGGTATATCCTTTTTATAACCCAGAAGTTTGGGAATGCAGGGTTTTTGGTAGAGGAAATGCAGGCAAACAGGTAGTTTTCAGTGTCTGCAAAGTCCCTGGATCGTATGAAAGGTATCGTGCAAATCCCCAAGCTTTTTTGAGATTGTTTTATCATCAGCCTTCTTTACGACCATTTGATTCAATGCGATAGCTCCCTTAACAAGGTCGTCAATCGATTTCTTAATCTCCGGGGTATCGAATGATGGAGGGATCGTTCCGCTTTGCAGCAACCTGGCTTTGGCGAGCAGTTCGCCTGAGCGTTCACGAATGGGTTTCAGATTCCCCTCCTCACTGGGATGAAAGGTTTCAGCCATTACTTCATGAAAGATATTCAATGCAGTCCAGCTCTCTTTTTCAATAATTTTGAGCAGTGGGCTCGCCAGCGCTTCCATGTAATTTCTGTTTACCGTTTCCCAGTTTATGGTGTTCAGAATAGTGGCCAGGTAATCGCCGCGTTTATTCTGATATTTCAGGTAATATGCATGTTCCCAAACATCAATGCCAAGGACCGGGATCCCTCGTTCAGGTGAAACATCCATGATGGGATTGTCCTGGTTAGGTGAAGAACAAACCGCCAGTTTTTTGTCGGTGGTTACATAAAGCCATGCCCACCCTGATCCAAACCGGGTGGCACCGGCTTTACTCAGTAATCTCTTCAGGCTGTCGAGCGAGCCGAAGGTTTCGTTTACAGCCTTTCCAATCTCGGATTGTCCATTAAAAGGACTGTTAAGCGAAAGAACATTCCAGAACATGGAATGGTTGTAATGGCCGCCGGCATTGTTGCGGATGACGTCGTTCAGTTCGCCGGCATACAACATGAGTTCTTCCAGTGAATAGTCGGCCTGCCTGGTTCCCTTCAGCGCGACATTCAGGTTGTTTACATAGGCAGCATGATGCTTCGAATAATGTATTTCCATGGTCCGGGCATCCACTGCTGGTTCGAGGGCGTCATACCCATAGGGTAATTCCGGCAATTTAAATGGATAATTTTGTGCTGTAAGCACTGAGTTGAATCCTGTAAAAAGGATCGATAAAACCAGGATTGTATAACATTTCATGTTCTTCATTTGATTATAATTTTATTAAGTTCAAAAAGAATACGTGCGCATTCATTCCCCGGTTTAATCAAACTTTCAGTACGGGTATTTCGCGGGTTAATATTTGATTATTGTTAATTTTATTTGGTACAAATCTAAATAAGATTTTTCATCTGACAAAATATTCAGAAAATAATATTTACAATCTATTGAATTACAATGTTTTAAAATCAGGACAACTATTGCAGATTCCGTTGGGTTTTTTTTAGAATTTGTTCCATTGCAAGAATTGCATTTATCGTAATTCCTGATTTATTTCCTGGTTTTGCCGGTAAGTATTTTGGAAAATTTTAAAATTTTTTATGTAACTCATTTATTCTCAATATTTAGATATATTCTCAATAAGACAAGGCTATATGTTTGGATAAAATAATGCTTAATTTTGCAACCACGAAATTTATCCAGTTTTTTTGCAAGAATAACTTTTAATATTCTGACCAGAATGTCAAAATTTGTCCACATAGCTTACATCATAGTATTGACAGTCATTGTATTAGTGGCTCTCGCGACCATTACCTACTTTGGATTTTCCTATTATTCCATCAGTATGGAAGAACGGTTTTTTCATGCTGATCATGTAATATTAAAACCCAGTGGAATCTGGGGCCATGGTTTTGGTATCATCGGGTCGTTGCTGATGATCATCGGGGTTCTGATTTATATGGTCCGTAAACGTTTCAGAGCATTCATGCGGGTTGGACTCCTGAAACACTGGCTCGAATTTCACATCTTCCTTTGTTCCCTGGGGCCTATCCTGGTTCTCTTTCACACCTCCTTCAAGTTTGGCGGAGTTGTAGCTATCAGCTTTTGGAGCATGGTCGCGGTGTTCCTGAGCGGCATCATCGGCAGATTCATTTACATTCGCATCCCCCGCACAATAGAAGGCCGGGAAATGAGTTTAAATGAAGTACGGGAAATGAAGAGCAACATTGGTGACAATATCCAAAAGCTGGTTACCCTCGATGATGAAAGTTACAAGGTTATCGTAGATTCAACCAAAAAAAAGGTTGAACTTTATCATAAGAATTTCTTCGTCCGCTATGTCAGAAAGTATAGCGATGACATGAAAACACTGCGCAACGTAAAAGCTGTTCTCAGGAAAAACAAATTTACCAGAATACAACAAAAACCAATTCTTGATCTTGTGAAGAGTGATATTTCACTTAACAGAAGAATCGATAGTCTTGTGACCATGCAGAACTTGTTCAAATACTGGCACGTTGCCCATCTGCCTTTCGCGCTGGTGATGCTGATCATCATGGTTATTCATATTGTTGTTACGATTGTTTTTGGTTATCGCTGGATCTTTTAAATATGCAATTACTTTTTGAAAATATTGCGGTCTACGCAGTGGTCATCCTTTTTTGCGTTCTCATTGTCTTCATTTACCTGCGCAAACAAAGACGGGAATCAAACCAGGTTGAAGAAAAGATTGCCAAGGCTAAAATGGAGGGACTTTATGAGCCTGTTTCTCTTCATCCTGTTGTTGATGAAGGCAGTTGCATAAAAACGGGTGCCTGTATTACCGCCTGTCCCGAACATGATATTCTTGGAATAAGAAACGGAAAAGCAACCACCATCAATGCGTCACACTGTATTGGACACGGGGCCTGTTTTCATGCATGCCCAACACAGGCCATATCATTGTGCATCGGAACAGAAAAAAGAGGCGTTGAATTGCCCCATGTGAACCAGAATTTTGAGACCAACGTACCAGGCATTTTTATCGCCGGTGAGCTCGGAGGAATGGGTTTGATAAAGAACGCGGTAGAACAGGGAAGACAAGCAGTTGACAACATTGTAAAAACGCTCAGGAAAAACCATCACGCCACCTACGACCTGATCATTATCGGTGCGGGACCTGCCGGGATTTCTGCCTCACTCAATGCAAAAAAACATCATCTCAAATTTCTGACATTGGAGCAGGACACCATGGGAGGAACCGTGTACACCTTTCCCAGGTCAAAAATAGTCATGACCTCGGCGATGGATGTGCCCCTTCACGGTAAAGTGAAATTGTCTGAAACAAGTAAAACAGAATTGCTTGATTTCTGGACGAGTGTATTGCATAAAAACACCATTGTTATAAGACAAAGCACGAAAGTTGAGGCAATAGTTCCTGAAGACGACCATTTCAGGGTGGAAACACTCTCCGGAGAACAATTCACTACCTGTGCCGTATTGCTCTCCATAGGAAGAAGAGGAACTCCGAGAAAGCTCGGTATTCCGGGAGAAACCATGGAGAAAGTGGCTTACCGTCTTCTGGAGCCAGAAGACATAAGCGGAAAAGAGATCATGGTTGTTGGCGGAGGCGACTCTGCTATTGAGTCAGCGCTGCTGCTGGCCGATCAGAATAAAGTGACCCTGACCTACCGGGGTGAAACATTCAGCCGCCTTAAACCAAAGAACAGCACCAAGATTAATGAAGCTGTTGCAGCTGGAAAAGTCAATGTCATGTTTAACACAAACCCTGTCAGAATAGAAAAAGATGCTGTTTTAGTTTCTTCAGGTACCGATCAGAAAGAGTTGCAGATTAAAAATGACCTTATTTATATCTTTGCCGGAGGTGAACTGCCTATCCAGTTTTTACAGAAAATCGGGATACAGATCACCAAAAAGTTTGGCGAAGCGATTTTGAAACACAAATAAAAAGAAAACTGAACCGGAATAAAATTGTCATGAGATTAACGGTTGGATTTATTTTAAATATCATAGTCCAGGTTCTTGTTGCCACGTATCCTGCATATGCCCAGATCTCTCCTGGTGAACTGGCTAAAGCACATTCCCACCTGGAGGGTTTATCGAATTGTACAAAATGCCATATACTTGGAAAAAAGGTTTCCAATCAAAAATGCCTTGAATGCCATACGGAACTGAAAGCGAGAATTGATCTTCAGAAAGGGTATCATGCATCAGCTGAAACCAGGGGGAAGGAGTGTGTTAAATGCCATAGCGATCACCACGGCCTGAATTTCCAGATTATCCGGTTTGAAAAAGATAAATTTAATCATGACCTGGCAGGATACAAATTAACCGGAGCTCATAGCAAAAGGCAATGTGTTGATTGTCATAAACCTGAACATATTACCGATCAGAAAATAAAAAAGAAAAAGTTCACCTACCTTGGGTTGAATCCTGCTTGTTTAACCTGCCATGCCGATTACCATCAAAAAACCCTGTCGGCTAACTGCGATGATTGTCATGATGTAGAAAAGTTTAAACCGGCAAAAAAATTCGACCATGACAGGGCTAAATTTCGATTGTCAGGAAAACATCTGCAAGTAACCTGCATCGAATGCCACAAAACAGGAACGAAGAATGGGCAGAAATTCCAGGAGTTTAAAGGGTTAAAATTTGATAATTGCACCCCGTGTCACACAGATCCGCATAATAATAAATTCGGGCAAAACTGTATTCAATGCCATACCGGCGAGTCATTCGCGGCTATTAAGGGCGTGGAGAATTTCGATCATAATAAAACAGACTACAAACTGGAAGGAAAGCACCAGAAGGTTGACTGTAAAAAATGTCATACGACAAAATTGACCAGCGCGATGAAGTACGGTCGTTGCACAGATTGCCATAAAGATTATCATAAACAGCAATTCGCAATACAGGGAGTATCTCCCGATTGTTCAAAGTGTCATACAGTAAATGGTTTTACAGAATTTACCTTTACCATTGAACAACACAATGCAAGTGTTTTTCCGTTGAAAGGTGCACATCTTGCCACTCCTTGCTTTGCCTGTCACAAAAAAGATACAACGTGGAGTTTCAGAGAGATTGGAAAACGTTGTATTGACTGCCACAAAAACATCCACCAGGCCTTTATCAGCGAGAAATATTATCCGGGGGCAGATTGCGAAAGTTGCCACGATGAAAATATATGGAGCGCGATAAGTTTTGACCATAAAAAAACCAATTTTGAACTCAGCGGCGCCCATGCAGGGAAAAGCTGCAGGGACTGTCATTTTAAGAAAGATGATGCAGGTATTGTGGTTCAGCAATTCGCAAACCTACCCACCAGCTGCGCCAGCTGTCACAAGGATGTTCATGTAACCCAATTTGCAGTTAACGGGATAACCGATTGTACAAGATGCCACGATCTTACATTATTCAAGCCTGTTACAAAATTTGATCACGATAAAACATTGTTCCCATTGGATGGAAAACATAAAAATGTAGCCTGCAATAAGTGCCACAAAACAATACAGAACAAAGGAGTGAGTTTTGTACTTTATAAAATAAAGGAATTCAAATGCGAAGATTGTCATCATTAATTCTGTTATTGGCTCTTTCTGTAAGTCTGTTTTCGCAAAAGTCACCTCATGGCGACGGTTTTAAAACCAATTGTACAAACTGCCACAATACAACAGGTTGGAAAATTGACTTAAAAAAATTATCATTTGATCATAAAACCACAAAATTTCCACTTGAGGGTCAACACCAGGCTGTTACCTGCAAATTATGTCACACTTCGCTCGAATTTTCCAAAGTTGGAAAGGAGTGTATTTCATGTCATACCGATATGCATAACCAAACTGTGGGGCCCGACTGTGAAAGGTGTCATACTCCTGTTTCCTGGGTCGTAAATAATATTACCGAGATCCATCAGCGCAGCCGTTTCCCACTGGTGGGCGCCCATGTCACAGCCGATTGTTTCGATTGCCATACCAATGCCACTTCCAATCTCCTGCTTTTTGGCCCACTCGGAATCGAATGTGCTGATTGTCATATGGATGAGTATACGGCTACCACCGATCCGAACCATGTGGCAGGGGCTTATTCAACCAACTGTACACAGTGCCACAACATGAGTGCGTTTTCATGGACCGGGGCAGGCATCAACCACAATTTTTTTCCGCTTACCGGTGGCCATGAAATCAATGACTGTCAGCAATGCCATAAAACACCTGATTATTCCAGTACCTCACCTGAGTGTATTTCATGCCACCAGGCAGATTATAACGCCACGACAAATCCGAGTCATACCATCCTTAATTTTTCAACAAACTGCAACGATTGCCACACGACTGACCCAGGCTGGAAACCAGCAGAATACAGGGAACACGATGCGAAGTCCTTTCCTATCTATTCAGGTAAACATGGTGGAGAATGGAGTAACTGCAGTGAATGTCATCCCAACGCAGCCAGTTATGCGCAATTTACCTGCACCGATTGCCATGAACACAACCAGTCTGACATGAATGGCGAACATGAGGGGGTACAGGGGTATGTTTACAACAGTCCTGCATGTCTTGCCTGTCATCCCACCGGTTCATCAGAAGGAACATTTAATCACAGCGCCTCCGCATTCCCGTTAACCGGAGCTCACCTTACAACCGATTGTATTGCATGCCATTCAAATGGTTATATCGGTACATCAACCGTGTGTTTTAGCTGCCATACCGAAAATTTTAATCAAACTACAAATCCGAATCACGCTGCAATCAATCTTACGACTGCGTGCGAATCTTGTCACACAACCCTGCCAGGATGGAAACCTGCCACTTTTCCAACTCACAATAATTATTATCTGCTTGAAGGTGCGCACCTGCCAATAGCCAGCATTTGTGATGACTGTCATAAAGGAAATTACAACGAAACCCCCAATACATGTGTCGGGTGTCATTTAGAGGCATACAACCAAACAACCAATCCACCCCATGTTGCTTCACAGTTTCCAACCACCTGCGCCGATTGTCATACGCAAAGCGTTTGGTCGCCCGCCAATTGGGATCACGACAACCTGTATTTCCCAATTTACTCAGGGAATCATAACGGCGAGTGGAATGTTTGTTCCGATTGTCATCCCAGCCAGGGCAATTTTCAAGACTTTACCTGCACTGCAGCCTGTCATCCCCAACAGGAAATGAATAACGCACATCAGGGCGTTGGTGGATATTTCTACAACAATGCGGCCTGCTATTCGTGTCATCCCACAGGTTCAGCGGAAGGCACTTTCAATCACAATACATCCGGCTTCCCATTGACGGGAGCGCATATCACAACTCAATGTATTGAATGCCACCCGAATGGTTATGCCGGAACATCCACCATATGCTATAGCTGCCATGGACAGGATTACAACCAGACCACAAATCCAAATCACGCGGCATTAAACATCCCGACTGATTGCAATACATGTCATACAACAAATCCAAACTGGGTACCGGCCACCTTCCCGATCCACAACAATTATTATGTGCTGGCAGGCGCCCACACTGCAATAGCCAGCAATTGTGCTGAATGCCACAATGGCAATTACAACTCAACGCCAAACACCTGCGTCGGGTGTCACCTTGACGATTATAACCAAACAACCAACCCGCCCCATGTAGCCTCTCAGTTTCCAACTTCATGTTTAGACTGTCATACCCAAAACGGCTGGACTCCTGCAACCTGGGATCATGATAATTTATATTTTCCGATATATTCCGGAGAACACGAAGGTGAGTGGGATGCTTGTTCCGATTGTCATCCAAACCCGGGAAATTATGCAGTATTTACCTGTACAACCGCCTGTCATCCTCAGTCGGAGATGAACAGCGAGCACCAGGGTGTGAGTGGATATTCATATACAAGCACTGCTTGTTTAAATTGTCACCCGGATGGAGGTTCCAATAAAATGATGAACAAAATCAATAAAAATGATTAACCGATTCGACATGAAACACTACATTCCTGTCCTTGTTTTTTTTCTGGCAGGCTTAAGCCTGAAGAGTCAACCTCTTACTGAACCAATAGAAGGAAAGGTGTCTTATGTAACGACCCAATATGTATATGTTAAATTTCAATCGACTGAACGTATTTTAAAGGGAGATACCCTGTTCCTTAATCAAGCGCAAATCCTGATTCCGGCCTTGGTAGTTCAGGACATTTCATCCATTTCATGTGTGTGTATTCCGGTCCCGAATCAAAAGCTATCCATTGGAGATCAGGTGTTCTCCAGAAAAACAACAAAAGCTCCGGAGCTGAAAGAGTATAAAACTGACGGGTTAACATTACCTGCGACCATTTCAAGTAAGGATTCGATTGCGAATCAAAAAGATCAGCCAAAAAAACGAACCCAGATGATCAGTGGAAATATCGCTGTGTCTTCTTACCTGAATTTTTCAAATGTCTCATCCAATTCTCAAAGAATGAGATATTCTTTTTCATTGAATGCAAAAAACATCGGGAACTCAAAACTATCGGCGGAGGCCTATATTAATTTTGTTCATAAACTCGGTGAATGGAGCGAAGTGCAGGATGACATCTTCAATGGTCTGAAAGTTTACAGCCTGTCAGTTAATTATGAATTTAACAAGCACCACAGAATTTGGTTTGGCAGGAAAATCAATCCCCGTATTTCCAATGCGGGCGCAATCGACGGTCTCCAATATGAATTGAAATTCAGTTCCTTTACCATCGGGGTAATAGCAGGCTCACGACCCGATTACATTAATTACAGTTTTAACCCAAACCTTTTCCAGGTTGGGGGTTACCTTGGGCATGATTTTACCACAAAAAAAGGCAACATGCAAACCACGGTAGCTTTTATCGAACAAATGAATAGTGGTTTTACGGATAGGCGGTTTGCCTATTTTCAGCATACCAACTCACTGCTGACCAATTTATATTTTTTCGGATCCGTTGAAGTTGGGTTATATAAAAAAGTAATGAATCCGGTTGATACGATCCAAAAAGACACCACGTACACAAAAGACAATTCTCCTACCCTGTCCAATCTTTATGTGTCCCTCAGATACAGACCCATCAGGCAGTTATCGTTAAGCATTTCGTACAGCGCGCTGAATAATATTATTTATTACGAAACTTATCCTAAAAATATCCTTGAGAAAATGATTGAGGTGGCAACCGTACAGGGTTTTATGTTTCAGGCAAGTGGTCAGCCAGTTAAAAACCTGTCTATTGGTTTAAACCTTGGTTACCGTGACAGCAAACTGGACCCCAAACCTTCGAAAAACCTGTACGGTTATGTGACCTACAGCCGTGTGCCGGGAATCAATGTTTCAGCTACCCTTTCGGCTACCGTACTGGAAACAAGCTATATATCAGGCAGAATTTACAGCCTCGGAATCACCCGGGATCTGGTGCCGGGAAAGTTATCAGCAGGATTGGGATACAAGTATATCAGCTACAAATTTCTGAGTGGTGAAACGAAACTTGTTCAAAACACTGGTGAGGCAAACCTCATGTGGCGAATAATTAAAAAACTTTCCTGCTCCCTGTATTTCGAAGGAACTTTTGATGAGAATTCAATTTTTAACCGTGTGTATATCAATATTACCCAACGATTTTAATGGAATTCATGACAATACCGGGATGAATTCTGAAAAATCACATTCTTACTGCAACATCTTGTATGAAAGAATGAACCTATGGTACATGTGATAATTTTTATTTTCCCGGGTCACCTGGAACATCCTTGATTCCAATTCAGAGTATTCATGAACATTGTTCTTGTAGATATTTCGTGATAATACCTATCTTTGCCGACTGAAAAATTCAATTAACCGACATCATTATGAATAAAAACAAGCTTATCCTTATCGTTGTTTTGTTAGTCCTGGGAATATTTTTTATCGTTACGACTTGTTACAGAAGTGGTGGAAAAACCAAGGTTGTATTGCCTCCGGGAACGCATGGAGTCATCGTGTCTGAAGTCATTCAGACCTCAAATTATACCTACCTGCAGGTGCAGGAGAATGATGCCAAGTTTTGGATAGCAGTTGTGAGTCGTGAGGCCAAACCAGGTGATTCGGTTTACTATTCCAAGGCTTCTGAAATGAAAAATTTTTCAAGCAGGGAACTGGGACGTACTTTCCCATCAATTTTTTTCGTGGATGATCCCACCGACAAATTTATACCTATAGCAGCAACTCCCCAGGATTTAACCCCCAAGAAGGTAAAGATTGTGCGCTGGTCCGAAATTTCAGTTGAAACACCAAAAGGAGGGATTTCCATTGCAGAACTTTATAAAAATAAAAATTCTTATGCAGGGAAAACAGTGATCATTCGGGGAAAGGTGGTACGATATAATCACGAGGTAATGCAAAAAAATTGGGTGCATATCCAGGATGGTACCGATTTTTCCGATAAATTCGACCTGACTGTTACAACCATGGACAGCCTGGCAGTTGGCAGCACGGCGACCTTTAAAGGTATTATCAGGCTTGATAAGGATTTCGGATCAGGCTATTTTTATGACGTCATCATGGAAGAGGCCAAAGCCAGCGATATAAAATAGATTTGGCTCTTTCACATGGGTAAACTATTTTTTGGCAATATTCCTTATCATGCCTGCGAAAATCAATCCATGGAACGGCAATAACACAATCCAGTATAATCTTCCCCAGATTCCCGTCGGACGGAATGTTGCGGTTTGCCTCAGAACATTGTCCTGGTCAATGATAAACTCAAGCCATGCTTCCCCCGGAAGTTTCATTTCGGCATAAAGCAAAAGCCTCTTCTCCTTTTTATTTGCATAGATTACCCTCCAAAAATCAAGGGCATCCCCTGCGGCAATATCTTCCGGCCGGGTTCTTCCTCTGCGAATGCCAACACCTCCGGCCAATTTATCCACGAAACCCCTCATATTCCATAACAGATCGGCATAATACCACCCGTTGTCCCCCCCTATTGACCAGATCTTATCCAGTGCCTTTCCCGTATCCGATACTTTGCGTTTCCTGAAGTCCTTATAGCATCCGTATACCGGTACTTCAATGAATTTCGACAACCCTTTTTCAAGGGCAGGACCCGAAAGTGCGTCTTTCCAGCTCGACAATACCTGATGCTGTTCAATTCTGTCAAAGGCTAGTTCAATGGCCTTATTATAGCTGACAGGCTCAATACCAAGCATTTCAGCCAGGTCATTATCTTTACAAACCACCTCCACTTTCATACTGTTTACCAGGTTGGTGGCAAGCGGATAGGAAATTGAAGTCACAAAATAGAGCCAATAGGATGATAACCTGGGCGTCATGACCGGCATGATCCTGATCCATCTCCGCAGCCCGCGGATCTCAGCGAACCGTAGAAGCATTTCCCGGTAGGTTAGTATATCAGGACCTCCGATATCAAAGCTTTTATTAAAAGTCTCTTCTTTCATCATGACACGCGACAAAAACTCTACGACATTCCTGATGGCAATGGGTTGGCATCGTGTATTCAGCCACCGGGGTGCAATCATAAAAGGCATCTTTTCAACCAGGTCGCGGATAATTTCAAATGAAGCGCTCCCTGAACCCACGATGATTCCGGCTTTCAGCGTTGTTAAAGCATAAATATCCGAATAAAGAATCTCCTCAACATTTTTGCGGGAAGAGAGGTGTTTCGACAGCTCCTTTTCATTGACAATCCCGCTCAGATAAATGACCTGCTTTACCCTTGTCTGCTCCATCCGCATTTTAAAATTCCCGGCAGAAATTGCCTCCAATTCTTCAAACTTTCCCCGGGAAGTTGACATGGAATGAATCAGGTAAAAGGCAATATCAATATCTTCCGGGATCCTGGCCAGCTCCCTGGTAAGTAAAAAATCGACTTCAACCAAGCTCAATTTTTGACTATTAAAACGGCTTTTATCAAAACGGTTTACATCCCTCACGCAGCAAGCCACTTCATGCCCGTTTTCAAGCAAAACCGGCAAAAGCCTTTTGGCAATATAACCTGTGGCGCCTGTAAGGAGGATCTTCATGAAAGGTTGTATGTGATAAGGCGCAAAGATAGAATTTCTTTTGATCCCGGCACCCTGTCGGGATTGGGGCATACCTTAGAATTCAATCTTGTAGCTGATGATCGACAGGATTTTGGATAATGCCATGCTCTCTCCTCCCAGGTTGAACAAATGACAAGGACAACTATTTTTCAGCGATCTCATAAATGAAACAACATCGGGTTCATAGCCCCGGTGCAGCACATCAATGCAAAGTATGTTTTTAGTGGTTTGGTCTTATGACCGAGTAAATGAGTTCATCAAGAAATTGCCCATTCTTGATGAGCGAATTCTCAAAACGGCCTTCCAGTTTCATCCCTGCTTTTTCAAGCACGCGCTGCGAGGCGATGTTTGAAGAAAATGGACGGGCAAAAATACGATTGATATCAAATGTTCTGAAACCATATTCCACCATGTTTTTAACCGCCACCGTCATGATTCCCGAGCCCCAGTATTCTTCGGCCAGCCAGTAACCCATCTCCGCGTTTTTACGATGTACATCAGATTGCGGGAATATCCCGATAGACCCACAGGCGATGCCATTCACCTCAATGGCAAACACCCTTAAAGGGTCATTCACCCTGTCAGGGTGCTCGCCAAAAGAATTGATATATGCGATACCATCTTCACGTGTGTATGGATGCGGGAAGGCGTCGGTAAGGTTGTCAGCAATTTTTTTATTGTTTGCGAATTTTACTATGTTATCCAGGTCGTCCATGTTCCAGGGACGAAGGATTAAATTGAACTTTTGTGTATTCATCGATGAAATACTGCATGATTATTTTGACTTTTTTTTACTGGACTTCGCCAGGGGATTATAATCCAGCGCCAGCCTGATGAAATATTCAAGGTCCTGGTCCCTATCCATGCCTTCGGGATCGACAAAGATAAAACCCTTCATGGGGCGATGCGTGAAATCCATCTCATGGCAACCCTTTCTGGCAAAAGCCTCATCGGTTTTATCAGGGTCGATGCGGGCCATCATCTTCTCTTTCACCACGCCAACACACATTTTATCACTTACCAGGAAGCAGATGCCTCCCATCATTTTTTTTTCCTCAAACGAAACGTCCAGCTCCGTAAACTTATGCCGGATCCTTTCTGCAAGATATTCGTCGTAAGCCATATACCCGTTGTTTAAAATGGTAACATTTCTGCAAATATATCTTAAAATTCCGTTGAGTTCTTTTAACTTCGTATCCATATTCCTTTGTTATAAAATGTCAATTGGAATCAGTTAGTCAACCCGGAAAAGATCATTATTGGCATTCCACCTGACCATCAAAATCAAAATTATTGACAGATGAAATGTCCATAAGCACAACGTTCATGCAAACCGTGAATGATAATTTATGGATATTCCATGTGGCCCGAAAAAATAAATATTATCATATGAAAAGACAGATCTCCCGCCGTCAGGCGCTCAGGACCATGGGACTCACCATTGGTGCAGCCGCACTTGGATTAAAAGGTTTTTCACAGATCAAAGAAAACGTTTTTGAATATGGGCTGAACCTGGATGAGGTATTCAAACCATTCGACAATCCATTGAACCGCCCCATCACGGCAATCACCTGCGGAGCCGGGAGCCGGGGAAATGTCTACGGCGGTTATGCCGCGAATTTTCCAGAACAGATCAACATTGTCGGGGTGGCCGAGCCAATCCCGGTCCGGAATGAAAGGTACACGAAAAAACACAACATTCCTGAGGAAAACAGGTTTAACACCTGGGAGGATGTTTTTAAAAGGCCGAAGTTTGCCGATGTTATGATCATCACCATGCCTGATCATCTGCACTATGTACCGTGCATGAAGGCGATGGAGATGGGGTACGATGTGCTCCTGGAGAAACCAATGGCCCAAACTGCGCAGCAATGCCGCGATATCCTGGACATGACCCGGAAAACCGGCCGGATTGTTGCGGTTTGCCATGTGCTCCGATATTCCCCTTATTTCATTAAAATGAAAAAACTGATCGAAGAGGGCGCTGTTGGAGCGCTGATCAGTGTCCAGCACATGGAACCCATCGAACATATCCACATGTCGCATTCTTACGTGCGTGGAAACTGGCATGATTCGAAGCTGACAACTCCCATTATCCTTGCAAAGAGTTGCCACGACCTCGACATCCTGCGTTGGATGATCGGCAAAGAAAGCAAAAGTATTGTTGCCATGGGCAACCTGAAGTGGTTCCGGCAGGAAAATGCCCCCGGGGGCAGTACCGACCGCTGTATGAATGGATGTGCGGCGGAGTCGTCATGCCCCTATTCGGCCATGAAAATCTACTATCGGGAGCGCGGTTGGCTGTATGTTTTTGACCTGCCCGAAGAAAAGGAGAAACAGGGCGATTCGATTCTCGAATACCTGCGCACCACCAACTACGGCCGGTGTGTTTACCGGATGGAAAATGATCAACCCGATCATTACATCACCTCCATTCAGTTTGACGATGACATTACAGCCAGTTTCTCCATGGAGGCCCACACTTCGTATGGTGGCCGCCGCACCCGGGTGATGGGATCAATGGGCGACATGGTTGGCGACATGGAGGAATTGACCATCAATGATTTCAGAACAGGAAAAAGCATAACGCTGGTGCCGAAGGCAGAGGATGTGGAGAACTATAAAAACAGCGGTCATGGCGGGGGTGACTGGCTCCTGATGCGTGATTTTGTAACGGCGGTGGCCAACCAGGATCCAAAATACCTGACCTCCACGATTGATCAGTCTATCGAAAGTCACCTGATGGGATTTGCTGCAGAAGATAGCCGCAAAACCAATAAAGTGATCGGGATAAAACTATAGCAGCAATATTCGAAATTCGATATTCATTATTCAATATTCGATATTCTTTCTTCAAACTCCCCTTCCCATTTTGCCACAACTACTGTAGCCAGGCAGTTTCCGACCACATTGATCGCCGTACGGGCCATATCCATAAGTTCATCTATGCCAAGGATAATAAAGATAGGCCATGTGGGGAGCCCAAAACTGGCTGCAGTTCCAAGAAGGATTACGAGTGAAGCACGGGGAACAGCCGCCACTCCTTTGCTGGTAAGCATCAGGGTGATCATCATCACCAGCTGGGTTTCAAATGAAAGACGGATACCAGCCATATTGGCAACAAAAATGGAGGCCATGGCCAGGTAAAGGGTGGTGCCGTCGAGGTTAAAACTATACCCGGTTGGCATGACAAACGAGACGATCTTCCTCGGTACACCGAATGCTTCCATGTTTTCCATCGCCTTTGGCAATGCCGATTCGCTGCTGGTGGTTGCAAAGGCAATCGTAGCGGGTTCGGCGACTGCTTTGATGAATTTCTTCACCGGGATCTTCATGACGAGCATAATGGGCAACAATACCAGGAGTATAAAGGCCAGCAGCGCCACATAAAGAGTTGCAAGCAGTTCAAACAGATTTACCAGCACATTCAGTCCCATATGCCCGACACTGTAAGCAATGGCTGAAAAAACCGCGAATGGGGCAAACAGCATGATGATATTGGTGAATTTAAACATCACGGCTGTAAGTGATTCGGTAAAGCGCAGCATGGGTGCACGATATTGTTCCCTGACCATTGCCACGGCAATTCCAAACAGGATACTGAACACCACAATCTGCAACACCTGTCCTTCAGCAATTGATTTAGCGATATTTTCGGGAAAAATGTGCAGGACCACATCGTGCCAGTTTTGAGACTGTACTGCCGGGAGGGTTCCTTTGGTCATTTCCGGCGGGATGATCACGCCAATGCCGGCCCCGCTGATATTGATGGCAGCCAGGCCTATGAAAAGGGCAATGGTGGAGACAATCTCAAAATAGAGCAGAGACTTCCATCCCATGCGACCAACCTGTTTGAGATTGGCATGCCCCGCAATACCGGTTACCAGGGTAGCAAAAATCAGTGGTGCGATGATGGTCTTTACAAGATGAATGAAAATCTGGCTGACCAGGTTCAGCTCTTTGGCCACAACTGGCACATCATAACCAAACTCCACACCCACCAGCATGCTTACGAAGATCCATGTGGTGAGTTTCTTTTTGGTTATGGCATAAAGGAAATAGACGATCAGCGGAATCCATCGCAATGACAGAAGAAGCCATTGAGGTATATGAAATGCTGTATAATGGCTGATGAGGTGTGCAATGACAGCTACCGTGATGGAAATGAAAAAACCGGTCAGAAGGCGTTTGGGGTGGAGCATATGTTACAGGAGAATGGTGATGGGGTAAAGGTAGAAAAAAAGAGGGATTTGCAGGATTCGTATTGAATAATGAGTTAAGTTCGTATTCAAATGCAACAAATCATTTCACGCACTTCTCCCCCTCTCCCGGGGGAGAGGGGGCCGGGGGGTGAGGTCAATTAAATTTATGTCACATCAGGATTCTCGCAGGCTAATTCTCTTCCTGGTTTTCACATGCTCTCAATTTATGCTGCATGCACAGGAAGAAGCACTGCATTTCTCACACCTATCCCGTGAAAACGGTCTGCCTTCCAACCGCACCCGTTGTGTAATCCAGGATTTCCAGGGCTATATCTGGATCGGGACTGACAATGGGCTGGTGAGGTTCGACGGGCGTAATAGTACCGTATTCCGACCCGACCCGAATGATCCTTATTCCGTTATCGATATCTGCTTTGATGCCTTGTTGGAAACACGCGATTCGATGCTGCTGATCGGAGCCATCGACGGCCTCTCTGTGTATAATCCCTTTACAAAGGAATTTACAGGGTACTCTGTTTACCGCAAGGGTAAATCCTGGTTTCCCGTGACAAAAATCGTATGTTTGTATGAAGATTCTGACGGCAGTATATGGATTGGCACCGAAGACGGGTTGGTACACATGACCCGGAATCCGGTTGGGTTTACCTGTTTTCCGCTCCGAAAGAGTGAAAATAAAACGGACAGGGAATACCACTTTAACTTTATCACCTGTATTATCCAGGATCCCGGGGACAATGACAAACTGCTCATTTCCACCCTGGGCGGACTGCTTCAGTTTGATAAGATAAGCAACACCATCTCCCATGATTATAAGAAAATTATCAACAACATGGCCGGCATCATTGCCCTCCACCTGGATGCCGGCCGGTATCTCTGGAGTTGCGGATGGGGAACAGGTTTGAATTGTCTGGACCTGATAACCGGGAAATGGCAGGAATATCCATATAATGCACAAACTCCGATCAGCATTGTGGGCATCACAAAAAAAAACCCGGATGAATTCTGGTTGGCTACCATCAATCACGGGCTGGGGATTTTTAATGAAACTGACCACTCTTTCAAATTTCATCAAAAAATCGCCGGTGATGAACAATCTTTACTGTCAAATACGGTCACCCAGATAAAATATCTGAATGATAAAAAGGATCTCTGGATCCTGGGCGATGACGGAATTAATATCCTGAACCAGCAGTATAAATCGTTCCTGAATACTGCGATTCCATTTGAGAACAAATATATAAGCTCGTTTTTCAGGGACATGGATACAGGGCATCTGTATGTTGGCGCAACAGGTTGTGACGGGCTTTTCGACTGGGATGAAAAGAAGAAAAGCTGGAGTGTCATTCCCCGTGCCGGGAATCCGGAAACAAATGGGCTCAGTATTCTCACACTTTATAAAGACTCCGGTTCTGTGCTTTGGCTGGGAACAGGGTCAGGGCTATGGTTTCTTGATCATGCCAGCCGGAAATTGCGGCCATTCCTGAATGCTGACGGCACCACCCTGCCATTGAAAGATCCCATGATATATACCATCATGGAGGACGACCTGCTCAATTTGTGGATTGGCACACAAAACGAAGGGGTCATAAAAATTGATTCAACGCGAACCCGGATCACCCATTACAGGCACAATCCGAAGAATCCGTCAAGTTTTATTGATGGCGGCCGCATCCGTGCCATCTGTTCCGATGACCATAAAAACATCTGGATTGGCACCGACAATGGTGTAAGCATCTATGATCCTGAAAATGATCGTTTCCACAACGATCTCATGGATTCCCTGCTTCAATTCGGGGTAACCAAACGCTGGATCAATGGCATTGTGCGTGATACACTCGGAAGGATGTGGGTGATTGTTGATGCAGCAGGTATACTTCGGATTGAAACGTATGAAACCGGAAGCTTCCGGTTTAAATTATTTAACATGTCGAACGGGCTGAACAACCCGACAACCGGAAGGATGACAATGGATGCAAATGGTTGCATCTGGATGATCAATTACGGGCTTCTTTACATCAACCCCTATGATGAATCGTTCCACCTGTTCGACGAACACAACGGATTGAGCCGGCCACTTAGTTTTGATGAAAGCCTTTACACGGACCCCAACGGCAATATCTACATCGGAGGTAAGGATAAGTTTGAAACTAAAAACATCCGGGAACTCGATTTCGCCCCGTTGACCATCAAGCTGCTGGTAGAATCGTTTGAAGTGAACGGAAAGAATGTTGCCCTGGAGAAAATCTCCGGTCCCAACTTTCCGCAGATACTGGGCGCAGGTCAGAATAATTTGTTGTTTCGGTACACCGGGATCTGCTTTCAGGATGTTGAACAGATTCTGTTCCGATATAGACTGGAAGGATATGATAAAGATTGGATCATGGCAGGAACCGGAAGGGAGGCGCGATACACCAATCTGCCACCGGGGAAATACAAGTTTGTCTTCCAGGTATCGAACCGTGGTATCTGGCTTGACCAGGAATCATCGATGTGGATCATCATCCGTCCGTTTTTCTGGAAAACCTGGTGGTTTATCTCACTTTGTGTGATTGTTATCGGGTTTATATTCTTTAGCATTTACCGGTATAAAGTCAGAGAACTTGTCAGGCTTGAACGAATGAGAACCCGTATTGCAAGCGATCTTCACGATGATGTTGGCTCCACCCTGAGCAGCATCTCCATCCTCAGCGATATCCTGGCCCAACAGGTTGAAAACCCGCAATCGGCTAAAATGTTGGGTACCATCGGTACAAATGCCCACAAAATGCTGGAAAAGATCGATGATATTGTCTGGGTCGTCAATCCGACAAATGATAAATTCCAGAACCTTGGGCTGCGTATCCGTGAATTCGCAATCCCCTTGTTTGAATCCAAAAATATCCGGCCCGAAATCCGCTTCGACAAACAGATGAACACATTACAACTTCCGATGGAGGTTAGAAGGAACATATACCTGATCGCCAAAGAGGCCATCAACAATGCAATCAAGTACGCCGACTGCACATCGGTTAAGATTTTATTCCGGCAGGAGCCTCCGGGCCTCATCATGGAGATCAGCGACGACGGAAAAGGATTTAACCCGGATGCGTTGACCTCCCGCAACGGGATCAAAAACATGAAACTGAGGGCAACCCAAATAAATTCGGCGATTGAAATTAAATCGGCCCCGGGAAAAGGAACACAAATCAGGTTGACAGTGAAGTTAAAAACGTGACGCGTGACACGTGACGGGTGACGAAAAAACATTGATAAATAGCGAGAAACGCCATGACAAAGGTTGTCACGCGTCACGTGTCACGCGTCACGACATTTCCCGAAACCATATAATCATACAGTTGCATTTCCCTTTCACAGGTTGTAATATTGCATATCGAACATGATCTTGAAAAGATGAACATCAAGGTTTCCATCTACGAAGACAACGACCCCCTGCGCGAGAGCCTCTCCTACCTTGTGCTGGGAACACGTACCCTTGAATTGATGGGGGCCTATCCCGATTGCTCGAAGGTGATGGAAAACTGTGTCGTGGCCAAACCGGATGTAATCCTGATGGATATTGATATGCCAGGGATTTCAGGGATTGAGGCCACTGCGATGGTCAAAGCCACATTCCCTGAGATCAATATACTGATTCTCACCATTTTTGAAGATAAAAACAAAGTGTTCGAGGCACTTTGTGCGGGCGCAACCGGCTACATGCTGAAGAAATCATCGGCGGTGGAGATCATTGAAGCCATTTCTGAGTTACACAATGGCGGTTCACCCATGACCGGTGAAATTGCCAGGAAAGTGTTTGAATTCTTTACCAATCCCATCATTTCAAAAAGCAATGATTATTCCTTATCAGGAAGGGAGTTCGACATTCTGAAATGCCTGGTTGAAGGCGACAGCTACAAGATGATCGCCGATACCTGCTGCATTTCCATCGGTACCGTTCGTTTCCACATCAACAACATCTACAAAAAGCTTCACGTCAACTCCAAGTCGGAGGCGGTGATAAAAGCGTTGAAGGAGAGGTTGGTGAGGTAAACCACGTATTTTATCCAGTTGCGCTCCCCCTCCTTCCTTCCTATTTTTGACCAACGATTCCTTAAACCCTTTCGCCATGAAAAACCTCATCGCTTTTTTATTGTTATTTTTCCTTTTGACCAATGTTGCGATTGCCCAGGTGAGCATCAATACCGATGGCGCTGCACCCGACAATTCCGCCATGCTGGATGTGAAAAGCGACAGCAAAGGATTCCTGCCTCCCCGGGTGGCACTAACAGCATCCAACGTGGCTGAACCTGTTGCCTCTCCCGCTTCCGGCCTGCTTATCTACAATACCGCAACGGCCGGCACCGCTCCAAATGACGTGCAACCTGGATATTATTACTGGAACGGCTCACAGTGGAGCTCCCTGCTGATGCCGGCAGGAACAACCGGACAAACCCTGCGCAATGATGGTGGCAACTGGATTGCCAACGATGTTCTGTATAACAACGGATTAAACGTAGGCATCGGTTATCCCTGGCCTACCCACAAGTTAACGATTGCGGGTGGGGACCGAACGCTCCGTCTCATTGGGGAGGGAACCAATGAAAGCGCTGCCAAACTGAATTTTGGTGATGGCGATTATGTTCATCTTACTGAAGATATTGATGATAACTTGTTGATACATGCGACTGGCGGTACAGCCATTACCGGTGGCAACGTTGGAATCGGGTTGGGCAACCCTACTCACAAATTAACGATTGCGGGCTCAACGCAAACCCTTCGCCTGATTGGTCCGGGCCTCCTCTATGGAGAATCAGCCAAACTAAATTTTGGCGATGGCGATTTAGTCCTTCTTACTGAAGATATTGATGATAATTTGTTGATTTATGCCAGCGGACGTACTGCAATTATGGGGGGCAACGTTGGAATTGGAACAACGACGCCAGATAACAGGCTTACCGTTGCCGGCACCATCCAAACCACTACGGGTGGCTTCAAATTTCCAGATAACACAATTCAGACCACCGCAGCCGTAACAGTACCACCCAACAACATACACTATGTTGGCGAAAACTACGGTGGCGGTAAGGTGTTTTTTGTATATGACGGCGGACAGCACGGACTGATCGCAGCCACGGCCGACCAAAGCACTGGAATATTATGGTATAATGGCACAGAAATTCTAACAGGTACAAGAGATGGGGTAAGGGCTGGGTTATATAATACAGAGCGAATCATAATTAAGAAATGGGATGATGGAGTTACCTGGGACCTGGCCGCTTCGGCTTGCGCCAATTATTCGGGCGGTATTTATGGCGATTGGTATTTACCTTCAAAATACGAACTGGACCTGTTATATCAACAAAAAGATGCGGTTGGCGGTTTCAGTGAAAGCTCCTACTGGAGTTCAACCCAGTTTAACGGTAGCTATGCTTGGTCACAGTACTTCGGCAATGGCTTCCAGGGTTATGACACAACCTGGAACCATTGGTTTTGTGTGCGTGCAATCAGGGCTTTTTAATTAGTGATGAAAAATAATTCAGTTGTGATAAATCAAATTCCATGAACGCTAAAGACAGATTTTTGAAAAAATTCCGGTTCGGTATCGCAGGTTATTTACCCATTTGCCTTTGTTGTGTGAGTTATTCGATTACGTACGGACAAACGGTTATTAAGAGCGATACCCGCATGACGGTCAGTTCTGGCACTTCGGTAACTTCAACCGACCAGGTTACACTTGAGAGCGGGAGTTTCCTGAATAACCAGGGAACACTTGTTCTGAAAAAGAACCTGGTAAACCAGAACAGCGGCATAAACCCGCTGGGAACAGGCAGCATTTTATTTTCAGGATCTGTGACCCAATCCATCCTTGGCCAGAATGTAATTCAGGACATGGAGGTGAACAACCCGGCCGGACTCATCATTGGCGGGAATACCAGCGTGAATGGAATCCTTACCCTCTCCAATGGTGTGATTGAGCTTGGATTGCAAAATTTGCTGTTAGGACCAGCTGCCACGGTCGCCGGAACCCCTTCAGCTGCCAGTCTGGTTGATGCAACAGGCGCCGGACAATTGAAAAAGGAGTTCCCGGCAGGAGTTCCCGGCAGCTTTACCTTCCCGGTGGGGAATCAAACGGGTACTCCCGGGTATTCGCCCGTAACCCTGAATTTTACCGGGGGAACTTTCGATGCCGGAAATTATGTCGGCGTGAACCTGAAAAATACGGTATACCCCGACCCGAACATCACCGACAATTTCCTGAACCGCTATTGGAACATCACCCAATCGGGCATTAACAATTTCACCTGCAATGCGACATTTCAGTACCTCCCTGCTGATGTATCCGGAAATGAAAGCGTGATTTCCTGCAGCCGGGTCAACCCTTTGCCCTGGGTTACCTGGGCATTGACCGACGCGGTTACACACACACTTTCGGCGGGAGGAGTTGTCTCTTTTGGTTCCTTTACCGGATTAAAGAGCGGGACCCCTCCCGAAAATCAGCAATTGCAGAATATCACCATCCCTAATAGTGTGACCAATTGCTACAGTGCAACACAGGTATTAACTGTAGCGGGTTCCGGGACTACTTTTCTCGTAGAAAACGGGGGCAATGTGGCACTGGTTGCCGGCAACAAAATTCTCATCCTGGCCGGGACCAGGGTCAACAGCGGCGGATATCTGCATGGATTCATCACCGCCAGCGGGGCCTATTGCGGCGCGACCTTCAACCCGCTTGTTGCAAATCTCCGTAACGATCAATCCCTGGGGATTGAAACAATGGTCAAAAACCAGTTTATAAAAGTTTATCCAAATCCCACAACGGATATTGTCATCGTTGAGTTGATGGAACCTGATGCATTAACAACAGCCAAAGTGACCGTACACAGCATGCAAGGGGAAACACTCATGCAAAAAGATATACATGGCGGGTCCCGATTCCAATTCTCACTTTCCGGAAAGCCGGTTGGAATTTACCTGGTACATGTGCAATCGGGCGGCCGGTCTGAGATAGCGAAAGTCATTAAAGCCAATTGAAAACGAAAAATCAATTTTTCTTTATCTTCAAAAAATAGAATTATGAAAAAATTTACCTTATTTATCATGCTGCTTTTGCTCATTAGCGGTTCCCTTTTTTCGCAGGTAGCTATCAGTACTGATGGCAGCGACCCCCACAATTCGGCCATGCTCGATGTAAAATCAACCAGCAAGGGACTGTTACCGCCGCGGATGACCACTGAACAGATGAATTCAATCATTTCACCTTCCGATGGACTTCTTGTGTATAATATCACTGTGAACTCTCTGTACTGGTTTAACGGAACAACCTGGAAACGATTCAACGAAATGAGTTTCACTGAAACGGATCCGATCTTCGGAGCATCAACAGCTGCCGGGATTACAGCAACAAATACGGCCGACTGGAATACGGCTTATACGAGCCGGATTGCAACAGCAACCGGCACTTTCCCATTATCCCTGACCATTGCAGGTAATGAACTTCTGGGTACTATCGCACCAGCAAATGCCACAACAAGCGGATATTTAACTTCAACTGACTGGAATAGTTTTAACAATAAAGTATCCAGCCAATGGGCTACCGCTGGTTCCGACATCTCCTACAATTCAGGCAAGGTGGGAATCGGAACAACTATGCCCGAAAACTCTGCCATACTTGAGGTTAAAAGCGCTACCAAAGGGATGTTGATTCCCCGTATGACCCATATCGAAAGGGATGCCATTGCAACTCCTGCAACAGGCTTATTGATTTATCAAACCGACAACATGCCCGGGTTTTATTATAATTCAGGCACGCCTGCCAGTCCAGCCTGGATAATAATTGGCGGCGGTACAAGCGCCGGCTGGAGCCTTACCGGTAACAGCGGCACCACAACCGCAACCAATTTTATCGGTACCACCGATAATGTTCCCCTTGTCATTAAAGTCGACAACCAGGCGGCTGGTAAAATTGATCCTGTGTTATACAATACATCCCTGGGTTACAAATCACTTAATTCAAATATTACCGGACGTTCCAATGCAGCTTATGGTGACTTTGCCCTGTTCCGGAATGCGAACCGCAGCAACCTGGTTGCCATTGGCGATTCGGCACTGTATAATAATGGTACAGGCGCTGCTACCGACTTTCAATCTGCAGAAAATACCGCTGTCGGGTCAAAAGCATTGTTTGCCAACACAACAGGATATAGCAACACAGCCACCGGCAAGGGTTCGCTTTTTTCAAACACAACAGGAAACAGCAATACTGCCAACGGGGTGAATACCCTTTTCTCAAACGCTACAGGAACCGCCAACACTGCCATGGGATACCAGGCGCTAACTGACAATACGGAAGGAAGCAATAATGTCGCTATCGGACATAGTGCGCTCAGGCATAACACCACTGGAAACATCAATACCGCCATTGGATATATGGCGCTTGAAAGTAACACAACAGGATATGGAAATACCGCATCCGGTGATAATGCGCTCGCAAAAAACACCACAGGACACAGCAATACAGCGAACGGAGACTGTGCGCTTATTAACAACGACACAGGAACAGGCAATACCGCCAATGGTGTGAATGCACTGTTTCATAACATTTCAGGTGGTGCAAATACCGCCACAGGCAGGGACGCACTACACACTAATACGTCTGGAATTGGCAATACCGCTGACGGAGTAAATGCACTGTTTTCCAACACCGAGGGATTCTCCAATACCGCCAGCGGGATGAATGCGATGCACAATAACACCACCGGATATTATAATACAGCCAATGGTACTGATGCGCTGAATGGCAACACCGAAGGGTACAATAATACAGCCAGCGGATCGGGAGCGATGAATCATAATTCAACCGGAACAAATAATACCGCCGGTGGCGTGAGTGCGCTCGCAGAAAACACAACGGGGAGTTACAATACTGCATTGGGAGTCAGCGCGCTTGGTTACAACCAGGCCAACAGCCGAAGCACAGCCATCGGGTATTATGCCATGCATTATGCCGATTCCCGCACCACAGGCAGGGAAACCTTTAATACGGCTGTTGGGAACAGATCACTCTATGGAAGTGATGTTCCGGCAAATAATACCGGGCAATATAATACTGCTGTCGGAGATCAGGCCCTGTATTCAAATTCAACCGGGTTTGATAATACAGCAACAGGAGTTTCATCATTATATTCCAATACCACTGGCAGCTATAATACTGCAATCGGTTTTCATGCCGGAAATAGTATAATCGACGGCACCTATAATACCTGTATCGGGTATGCTGCCGACCTTGGCGCTGGGAATTATTCAAATACAACAACCGTTGGAAACGTGGCAACGGCAACAGCGAGCAACCAGGTTCGCCTGGGAAATTCTGCAGTTACGTCCCTGTTTTGCCAGGGCGCTTATGCTGCAACTTCCGCAAATGCGCCCAATCTGTATGTGGATGCAACCGGTCAGATCATGAGAAGCACTGTTGCCGCCGGTGGCGATGGGTGGTTGCTTACGGGCAACAGCGGCACTTCCCCCGCCACAAATTTTATCGGGACTACCGATAATGTTCCCCTGTCGTTCAGGGTCAACAACCTGAAGGCCGGTAAAATTGATAATATTTCATTCAACACCTCACTGGGATTCAATGCTTTGAATGCCAACACGGATGGAGAGGACAACACGGCTTTCGGCATGAATGCACTTAAAAACAATACGGAAGGAATGGATAATACTGCCAACGGAGTTGCTGCCCTTTATACCAATACCACCGGAAGTCGCAACACTGCCAACGGAGTGTCTGTACTTTTTCATAATACCACAGGAACCAACAACACCGCCAACGGAAATCAGTCCCTGTACTCTAACACTACAGGATATTCCAATGTTGCTTATGGCGCCTCGGCTTTATATAGCAATACCACCCGTAGCAACCTGGTAGCTATTGGTGATTCGGCGCTTTATAACAACGGCCTGGGAGCAGTGGGTTATCAGGCGACCGGCAATACTGCGACAGGGTCCAAAGCACTTTACGCGAATACAACTGGATATGCTAATACCGCCAACGGATTCGGTGCACTCTATTCAAATATTTCAGGAATTTACAATACTGCCAATGGATTGAGTGCACTTTATTCTAACACAACAGGAAGCCACAATACGGCAAATGGAATGAATACATTGTATTCCAATACAACAGGAAGCAACAATACTGCCAATGGTGTGGCTGCGCTCATTTTGAATACAACAGGCTATTCAAATGTAGCTATTGGTGTCTCGGCTTTGTATAAAAATACCACCCGCAGCAACCTGGTAGCCATTGGTGATTCGGCACTTTTCTCAAATACAACTGGTTTTACTAACACGGCTGTCGGGTCAAAAGCCCTTTATGCAAATACAACAGGATATTACAATACAGCAATCGGAATGCTCGCGCTACCTCAAAATACATCAGGAGCTTACAACACCGCTGCCGGAACACATGCACTTTATTTGAACATTACGGGAGTGAATAATACAGCTAGTGGATCTGAGGCCTTATATTCCAATACTTCAGGAAGTGGTAATACGGCCAACGGAGCTTCTGCACTTTTTCATAATACAACAGGAGATATAAACACCGCCAATGGATATTTTGCTCTGGCATCCAACACCACAGGTTATTCTAATGTAGCTATAGGTGCAACGGCGTTATACAGAAATACAACCCGCGGAAACCTAGTCGCGATTGGCGATTCGGCACTTTTTAACAATGGCGAGGGAGTTACTTCGTCTTATCATGCAACTGGCAATACCGCAATTGGATCAAAAGCGCTTTATTCAAATACAACCGGATCCGACAATACTGCAATCGGGTCAAAAGCGCTTTTTTCAAACATCAGTGGTATACAAAATGCGGCCAATGGCAGCGGTGCACTCTATAACAACACAACCGGATATTACAATACCGCATCCGGAGTTGCTGCCCTGAAGTACAATACGACGGGCCATCACAACACGGCATGTGGATATGTTTCATTATATTATAACAAAGCCAACAGCCGCAGCACAGCCATTGGCCATGGGGCAATGTATAGTGCTGATGACCGCGCTGATGGCAGAGAAACCTATAATACGGCAATTGGTTATGAAGCCCTTGCTGGGAGTTGGGGTTCATCAGATAATACCGGGCGATGGAATACAGCAGTTGGCGATCAGGCATTGTATTCAAATACTTCAGGGGACAATAATACTGCCACAGGCTCTTCAGCTTTATTATCAAACACCACAGGAAACTTTAATACAGCAAATGGTTACAAGGCGCTTCATTACAATGTTTCAGGGGACAAGAATACAGGCCTTGGATATGGGGCACTTATTGCCAATATTGACGGGAGTATGAACACGGGAATCGGTGAAGATGCTTTCTTCTCCGATGGCTCCCTTAACAATACCACATGTATTGGTTATTATGCAGGAGGATACAGCAATACAAGCAACCGTATCGAGATTGGGAATAGCGCGGTTACCTGGATAGGCGGGCAGGTCCCCTGGACCCAATACAGCGATGAAAGAATTAAGGATAACATCCGGGAAAATGTACCGGGACTGGCTTTTATCAGCCGGCTAAGGCCTGTTACCTATCACTTCAACATCCACCGCCAGAATGAACTTTTCGGCAAGGATCAGAAAAATGCGGCTGACTGGCCGGAGAAATATGACATCGAAAAAATTCAGATGACCGGATTCCTTGCCCAGGAAGTGGAAAAGGCAGCAAAGGAGATCGATTATGAATTCAGCGGAGTGGAGGCTCCTGAGAAGGATGGCCTTTATAGCCTTCGATACAGCGATTTCGTTGTGCCCCTCGTAAAGGCCGTGCAGGAACAACAAGCAATGATCGATGAAATAAAGAAGGAAAATGTTGATCTGAAAAATGAAAATGCCGAACTCAAAGCACGAATGGACGCAATAGAATTAAAGTTGAAGTAATAAAGTCACAGAGTCACAAAGTCACAGAGTTTTTGAGTTTTTGATTCTGTAAAGCTTTGACCGTGTTACCTTGCGACTTTGTGACTCTGTGACTCTGTGACTCTGTGACCTTGTAACCCTGTAACTACCCCCCCACCACCATGAAAAACCATCTTCTCCTCTCCGCCCTCCTCCTTTTCACTATACTTACCCACGCCCAAACCACAAAAACAGTCGGAACCGGCGGGGATTATCCAACGCTGAAACTGGCCTTCGATGCCATCAACACGGGCTCCATCACCGGGGATATCACCCTGTATATCATCTCGGATATAGCAGATGACAATACAGCTACACTGGAAGCCAGCTATGCCCCGGCTTCCTACACCAGTGTTCTAATTCAGCCCTCTGGCAGCCCTCCGTCGGGGCACTGGACGCTCACAGCCAACATCAACGGGGATATGATCGCCCTGAACGGTGCATCGCATGTGACCCTCGACGGGCAGATCGGCGGTTCAACCTGGGAATCAAACCTGTATATGGTCAACAATGGGGCAGAAGCGCCGGTGAACGGCAAAGCACTCCGCTTTGAGTATGACGCCCATCATAACCTGATCACGTTTGTCCATTTTGAAAGCAATTGCCAAATGGATGCCGGCGCTGTTTTTTTCGGTATTCCGGCGGGGGCCGGCATCGGGAACAGCAATAATGTAATCAATCAATGTGATATTACCAAAACCCCGTCAGGGCAACTTTTTACTGCCATCAGCGCCGTAAATCACCCGGATAACATGTGCAATACCATCGTCTATTGCAAAATTTATGACTGGCTTTTTCATGGGATCAACCTGCCATCATCATGTGGCAGAGGCTGGAGCATCGAGGGAAACAGTTTCTACCAGACTTCACCCTTTCCATCGGCAGCGTAAATTATGCCATTGGCGACGGCAACCCCTACCTGTTCGGGAGCAACCACAATGACCTGTACACATTCAATCCGAACCAGCTGGGATCGAACGGGTACGGGAGCTCAAACCTCGATTTAACGGGCTGGCAGCGGTCATTCTATATGTGGCAGGATCTGAACTCCGTTTCCATTGAACCTGTATTTATTTCTGCAACCAACCTGCACTGTACAGGGCCGGAAGAGTTGGATGATAGGGGCGTGTGCGTTCCCGGCATCACAGCCGACAAGGATGGGTTGCCAAGGGATAATCCGCCCGATGTCGGGGCCAACGAATTTTCACAGAAAATCTATACGACATGGCTTGGCGGAACTGATCCTTTCTGGGATGAGCCCTCGAACTGGTCAACGGGTCTGATACCTACGGCTCTCGAAAATGTGAGACTGGCTTTTTCTGTCAATAGTCCGACGATTCGCGGTGCCGGTGCGTCCTGTAAGGATCTGAGGATCGACCCCGGGGTAACCCTGACCATTGACCCGGGCAAATATCTCGATGTAATGGGGGATGTTGTTCTGGTTAAATTCTGTCCTTAAGGTTAAAGTACCTCATCCCCTAACCCTTTCTCCCGCAGAAGAAGAGGAATTCCCCCTCTTGCATCAGGGTTGATTTAACGATGGAAGGATATCCTGACCTTATTTATTATTTCAGCTTAATCAACCGGGAAGTTTCTGTTTGTGACCCAGCTGAGAACCGGCATAAATAATATCCTGCGGCAAGATGATCATCTGAGAAATTCACAGAGTAGGAACCCGCAGGCTGGTTTTTATCAACCAGCGTCCGGATCACGTCGCCATAAATGTTACAGATGACAACTTTCACAGAACACGCCTCAGGTGTTTTATAATGGATGGTCGTTTGATCGCGGAAAGGATTGGGATAGCATGACAGCGAAAGGTCATGATTCTGCTGGTTTTCATTTACCCCGACAATCGTGGGTATAATGTGGGTATAATAAACATCCTGCTCATCATTCAGCGTATTGGCCCATGCGAGATGCGCACCGGCTTCATCCGAAACCATATCGTAATAATCGCCCATCTTTGCCTGTTGCGGATAACCAACCGTAGGATCGAACTGCTCAGAGAGCTTTTTGTTGATCGACCAGGTTTCCCCCTGGTTGTCGGAATAACAATAATAGAGGGCCGATAAATATGAACCTGGAATATTCCCGCGTGTATCAAGCCAGATTACGTCAATACGCCCGTTAGGAGCCACCGACATGGTGCCAAACCACTGATAATTAGCAGTACTTACATCTGTATTCAGACGCTGGGGGATAGAAAATGTAAATCCGCCATCGGTACTTTTAGCAAACATAACATCAGCGGGATCGTTGTTCGAATTCCTGGCTACCGAAGCCAACACGTATACATTCCCATGACCCGGTCCATCGGAATTGTCTACATCAATGCTTACCTGGCCAAGAATGCCAACTGGATTGATCGGATCCTGCCCGACGATATATCCATCCATATCCACATACGTTGAAAAATCCCAGCCAATGGTTGATCCCGGTACCTGCACATTGGAAGATTTTGCCACGACGATCCCATCCCAGCTCCCTGAGCCTCCTATATACAATTCCCCCTCCGGTCCAACTGCCATCGTTCCCCAGTAAGGATTCCCTTCAACCTCCACACAATTTTCAAAACTAACTCCATCATTGGCCGATCGGGTGAAAAATCCAGGCTGGCATGAGCTGTAATAGGAGGTCCAGGATGAGTAGATATTTCCATTACCAACTCCATTGGTACGGTCAATGGCCATCCATTGTTTATCGCCGCCTTTGGCATTCACCCCTGCATCCCAGGTAGCCCCGCCATTCGTACTTTTATAAACTTTGCATGAATAATTTCCATTGTTCGATGTCAGGCTGTTATAATAAAAATTTCCGGCTGTGTCGAAATCCAGTACCGGATCAGACCGGAATATACCCGGATTTATAACCCCGGGAAAGGTCCAGGTTTCTCCGCCATCTGTCGAATAGCCATATCCTGCCTGTCTGAAATTGCTGCCTACATTATCGAATTGCCGCCAGCCGATGACCATATTGTTTGGATTGGTCGGATCGACAGCAATCGAAGGTTCATTAGCCGCATCACCCACAATGTTGTTCCCGGAAGCATCAACATTAACCTGTGCGGTGAAAAATCCGGTACTTTTCAAACGGGGTGCCGGGGTGTTTTTTCCATTATCCTGCGGTGCAAGATATGGCTGATCGGGCATTTCATTATGTATCCGTGTTTTCTCAACTGCCGGCATGCGTTTGTTCTGAGCTGTTAGGGTCGCAGAGAACATCATCAGAATTGCCCCAAAAGTTAATATCCGGGATGTAAATTGTTTCATTTGTTATAGGTGTTTTTTACAATTAGATTTGTCGAAAACCTATTTCATTTTCAATGGCTTGCACCAATGTAATTAAAACAGTTATTTATTCTGCAAAATTACGGATTTTTTCGCTCAGTGTGCTCATTTCTGTCTACCGCCATGTCGGGGTAAAAGCACGTTGACAGGTTAAAGGAGGTTTAAGCAAAAAATCCAGTAAATTTGCAAAAACACTGTATTATGTTCGCAATTCATTCTGTTTACCTGAAGCCATTGGCGGAAGTTGACAAATTTCTCGAAGCACACCGTGCATTTTTGAAACCCTTTTATTCAAGGGGGATCATCATCTGTTCGGGCCCGCGGATCCCCCGCACAGGAGGTTTCATCCTCATGAATGTACCAAACAAATCAGAAGCAATGGATATCATGAAAAAAGATCCCTATGTGATCAATAACATTGCTGAATATTCCTTTATCGAGTTTGAGCCAAGAACTTTTTCACCAGGGTTTGAGAAGTTCTTGCAAAGATAGCATCTGGCAGGAAATGAGTAAATTCTTCCCTCTATACTTTTTCATAGTGTTGATCATCGGGGCTTGTAACGTCATTAAAATAGACAGGCCGGCCGAAAATTATAATTATACCTCCTATGCCCCCCGCAACTCCCATATCAGCATTCCTTTTGAAACAGATGCGGGCACATTAAAAAAAATAGTTAACCGCGAAATACCCGGCTTGTTATACTCCGATACCAGTTTTGATAATAACGATCACGACAACCTGATGTTGCGTGCAACCAGGAGCGACAGTATCACAATTGCGATCGACAGGAACCAGATTTCCTACCTTGTTCCATTGAAGATCTGGATCAGAAAAAGGATTACCGCGGGTTTGCTGGGATACAGCTTCAGCAGCGACCAGGATGCTTCTGCCGAAATTGCTCTGAAATTCAAAACCACTGTCAGCCTGAACAAAGACTGGAGTGTAAATGCTATCACAGTTTCTGATGGATACGAATGGATCAGCTATCCGCAGGTTATGGTCGGATTACTTCAGATCAAGCTGCCCATAATCGGCGACCTGGTCCTGAAATCAAACATGTCAACCATCACAAGGGAAATTGACAAATCGATCAGATCGTCATTTAATCTCAAGCCAATTGTGGCAGGCGCCTGGACCGGTATGCAGTCTCCCATCCTGATATCTGAGGAATATTCACTTTGGCTTAAACTGACCCCATTAGAGATCAGCTCAGTTCCTATAAAGGGATCCTCAAACTCTCTCCGGCATATTATTGGTATCTCTGCATTGGTTCAACTCTATTATGGCTCCGAACCCGTTAATGATATCAATCCAACCATGCCACCCCTGAAAATTACAAGTTCCATTTCAGATCAGTTCAGCATCAATTTTTCACTCGATATTCCATTTACCCAAATCAATGAACTTGCCCGGAAACAATTCATCGGATATATATATACTTATAAAAACCACAAGATCATTGTCAGCGATATCAATATCTATGGCCAGGGTGAAAGCCTGATTGTGAGCATGAAGGTCGAAGGAAGTGTAAAAGGAACCATTTACCTAACCGGATTGCCGGTCTTTAAAAGTGAAACAAATACAATCGAACTGAAAAACCTTGATTTTTCAATCAATACAAAGAATGTGCTTGTTAAAACAGGTTCCTGGATTTTCCACTCAGGGTTGGTACAAAAAATGTCTGCAAGTCTTGTTTTCCCTGTTGGGGCCCAATTGCTGGAAGCGCGGAATGAAGTAAGCTCCTATTTTCACCGGAACCAATCGCTGAGTTATTTCCGGATCAGCGGAGAGGTTAACAAACTTGAACCGGATAAAATCCTGATCTCCCCCGAATCAGTTAAAGCCTACTTTCAGCTTGATGGAAACATGAAGGTAAAAGTCATCGGGGAATAGGGACTTATATCATAATGCTACGTACCCCCCCTCCGTTGTTTCTATTATGATAACCAGCCTCATGGAGTTTACCATTAAAATTCAAATGGATGATCAACCATTTTGGCAACCGGGGCTACTCCTGTTTATACCAAGTGATTCGGTGTGATGGAAGAACAGCATGATAAATCCTCAGTAGTTAGAGTTTGGGGATCAATTAGCAGGTGTTACAGAAGGGGCTAAGGTTGAATCCCCGCGAGCGCATTCCCTGCTTGCGGTGAAGTTCTTCATTTGCCGGCCTCCCTCAGACAACGCACCGGGAAACCGTATGCTTTTACGTTGCGCCAAGGATAGCATTCTCCGGTGGAAAAATAAAGATATCCACCCCATTCATTTGTGTTCTGAGTATTGCTCCAGACTCCGCCATACAAGCCACGGTCGCGCATAAAACCAGTAGGAGGATTAAGGTAACCGGCTGCATGGAGCTTCAATCCAGAGTTCCAGGGGCCAGTCCAGTCAGTCCAGTTCCCGGCAGCATCCACATTTGTCCATTCTGTGTGGGTGGGAATATGCCAGCCATCGGCAAACTCAATCGCACATGGATCGTTAGCTGAAGTCCAATCTGAATTTTCGCTGATGCTGCTTATCCAGGTTGTATTGGGTGTTCGGGTAGTACCATCATGCTTGTAACCCTGCTTTCGGTTGAACTGCCAGTACCAGCCTGCTGATGCTTCAGTGGCATCATTGACCGAAGTTGCCTGTTGGTCTGCTCCCAGGTTACGTGTAATCCAGCATTTTGATGGTTCCCCGGGAATATTTGCAACAATGCCGTAAGTGACCGTTTTATTAACCGGGGCTACAGCTCCTGCCAAATGGTTGACAGTAATTGAAGAAGCACAGGACAAAGCAGATAAAGTTGTAAAGCTTAACTCATTTCCGTAAGCAGTTCCAGCATAATTTATTGCATAAGCCCTAATATAGTAAGTGGTATTCGCCGTTAGTCCCGTCAGGTTGCTGATGAATGTACCTGTTCCGCTCCCATCAGTGGTCTTGCTGTTTTCCGTTGTTGGGTTAGGTGTCGTGCTCCAGCATACGCCCCTGCTGGTAATTGCAGCCCCGCCATCAAAGATTACATTTCCTCCGCTAACTGCGGTGGTTTGTGTGATGCTGGTAAGGTCAGCCGTTGTAACCGTTGGGGTTGAAATGGAACTACCCGCATCCCTGAGGCATCGCATCGAAAGACCGGATGCTTTAAATTGAACTGCCGTTTCGCTGTAATCATAGGCAATTTGCATGCAAAAATTATTATTTTCAAGGTATTGATTACTACTACTGTAAATGCCGAAAAAGCCGAGAACAATCAGTGAGCCATCACTCTTGTTAAGTATCCCTCCAGCATGAAGCTTTAAAGCCGAATTCCAGGCACTGTTCCAATTGGTCCAGCTTCCTCCCTCATCCACATTAAACCATTCCGTGTTGGTCGGGATACGCCAAACACTTCCTAACTCATAAGCACACGGATCGTTGACGGAAGTCCAATCTGAATTTTCGATGATGTTGCTTATCCAGGTTGTGTTGGGTGTTCGGGTAGTACCGTCATGCTTGTAACCCTGCTTTCGGTTGAACTGCCAATACCAACCTGCTGATGCCTCACTAGCATCATTCACGGCAGATGCCTGGTGATCTGAACCAAGATTGCTGGTAATCCAACATTTTGACGGTTCTCCTGGAATATTCGTCGCAATGCCATATGTAACTGTTTTTGCCACTGGCGCTACAACTCCTGCCACATGATTAATGATAAGACTGGTCCCACAGGAAAAAACCGCGGAAGACGTTGTAAAGGTTATCTGATTCCCATAAGCTGTTCCAACTGAATTGGTGGCATATGCCCTGAGATAATATGTTGTTCCCGCCGTCAGTCCCGTGAGATTGCTTACAAACGATCCGGTTCCGCCGCCATCTGAGGTTTTACTGTTTGCCGTTGTCGGATTGGAGGATGTGCTCCAGCAAACACCCCGGGCTGTTACGGTTGCACCCCCGTCGGAAGTTACATTCCCGCCACTGGTTGCTGTGGTTTGGGTGATGCCGGAAACTGCCGTGGTAGTTGCCATTGGTATTGAAGGTGAACTGCTGGTATTGCTAAGACAACGAAGCGTATTACCATAAGATTTATAGCCATTGTAAAGTGTGCAGCTCCCGCTGGTCAGGTCCAAACTCCAGCCACCATCAAAAGTGGTCTGGTTACCACTCCAGTAACTGGCATAAAAGCCACGGCTGTAAAGAAGACCATCGGTGTAGTTCAGGTAACCGGAAGCATGGAGCTTTAAAGCAGAGTTCCAGGGGCCGTTCCAATCGGTCCAGTTCCCGCTTACAATAACATTGGTCCATTCTGTAAGGGTCGGAATATGCCATCCACTACCCAACTCAAGGGCACAAGGGTCGGCTGAAAACGTCCAGTCCGAATTTTCATTTATCGGGTCTAACCAGGTTGTGTTAGGTGTTCGGGTAGTACCATCATGTTTGTAACCCCTCGCACGATTAAACTGCCAGTACCAGCCTGCCGAAGCCTCAGTGGAATCATCCACGGCAAATGCCTGGTGATCTGACCCCAGGTTGCTTGTTATCCAGCATTTTGTCAGTTCCCCGGGAATATTGGTAACCGTGCCATAGGTGACTGTTTTGATTACCGGGGCAACAACTCCTGCCACATGGTTTATGATCAGATTGGTCCCACAAGTCCATTGAGGGCAGGATGAGGTCGCATGGGTCATGACAGCAGGAACCGAATTCCCACAAATACTGTAAGCCCAGACATACCTTGTATACAAAGTATTGCAGGTTAATCCTGTTTCAGTTTTGGTTGTCGCCGTGCCCATATCTTCCGCAGTGCTGAAATCATTCACCAAATTGAATTTATATCCTGTGGCCCCCTGAACTAAATTCCAGTTCCAAACAATTTGAGTTGTTGATGAAATATGTACTCCGCTCTCAGGGGATGATGGAATTGGACAATCCAGCGTGGTAAAAGTCTCCTGATTCCCATATGCTGTTCCAACGGAATTGGTGGCGTACGCCCTGAGATAATATGCTGTTCCTGCGGTTAGTCCCGTGAGATTGCTTACAAACGATCCGGTTCCGCTTGCATCCGATGTCTTATTGCCTGCCGTTGTCGG
>CAISJJ010000033.1 GCA_903885595.1 uncultured Bacteroidales bacterium | reverse complement strand
CTTGCCTCACAGTCTCAGTCGCCCGAAGGCTCAATCTACATGGAATGTGCTTCTGCGACTTATAGTACTTTGTACCTTGTGTCTCAGTCGCCCGAAGGCTCAATCTACATGGAATACTAATTAGTGTCTATCCATAAAGTCATACTTTTTTGGGTGCCTGCTCAAGAAATTTTGATTTTTTTGAGTCGCTTACATTTTTGAAACAGGTTTTTGATATTTTTTTGTAAAAAAAACCTACTACCCCTATATTTTAGACATTTTTTATGGCATTTTATTTAAATTGTTCGCAATAGGGCGTAATTGTCCCATATATTTTTGTTTTTTTAAGTTTTTATCCTAATTGTTCCTGATGATAAGTTTTCAATAAATGACCTGTCAGTATTCTTATATTGTAAGCGACAACGCTCCAAAATATTTTTGCGCTAAACATTTCTTCGCCCTTCCAATCTACCCTGCGAAGATCGAAACCACGTTTAAGGTTTGATATGACGGCCTCCATTCCTGATCGCCATTTTTTTAACATTGTCTCTATCCTTTCATCTTCTACCAAACTTTTCAAACTTCCCACGATTTTGGTAAATACAATATTTTTCAGCCCTTCTTTCATCCCTTTTTTTACATTGGCAATGCTGGCATAGCCCCCATCGGTTGAACTGCTGTTTATTGGCTTTTGATAATTTTCCTTTATTTCGGTTATTGGCTCTATAAACAAATCTGAATCTTTCGGGTTCCCTTTTTCTATTTTGCAATAGAGTATCAAATTGCTCTTTCCACTGGTCAGGTTAACTTTATGGCCAAATACGATGTCGCGAATACCTTTTACCAATATGTCGGTGTGTTCCTCGAATATGGAAAATATTTTATCTTCGTTTTTTATCTTTTCCCCATTTATTTGAAATTGATAGGCGTTCTTGTACACTATGCCTATTTGTCGTTCAAGGTCTTTGATCCGATCTTGTTCTTTCTCTTCAATTTCCGTTAAACCGTTATTTATCAGACTAATCAATTCAACATGTACCTCTTTCAGTATTGTCAGGTATCCCTCAAATATCGATTTCATTTCTTGTGTTTTTTTTAACCTCGTCGCTTCTTTGTCGAATTTATTGGTTTTGATATTGTTTATTTCATAATTCATCTTCTTTGCTTTTTGCCTTCTTTCCTCCAATAGAACGAACCTTTCGGAATACTTTTCGGTCATATTGCTTAAAAAAAAAGTGGCTTTTTTTATGCAATCGTAAACCAGTGAATTATTGGTAGGGTGCTGAATGTTGGTTTCAATGGCTGTACTGTCGGTTCTTATTTGGCTACAGTCCTCGTATCCCAGTTCTATTGCGGCATTTACTACTCCCTTCATTATCAACGATAAATTTTCAGCTTTTATTTTTGAAATATAATTTTGCAGCACTGAATCGCTGAATGGTTTGCGGCTGTCCAATTTCAGAAATGCCTTGCATATCTCCGAGTCGAATTGAGCAAATTCCAATTCACTGTAAGTCAAGTGCTTCATTTCTTTAAATATGGCAGCACGAAGTACTTGTTCAACTGTAATGTTGTCTTTTCGGCCATAACTGTTGTTTTTGAGTCCTTCAAGCACATCTTTTGAAACTAAATTGATAAATTCAGGGTTGCCCTCAATCAATAAATCGGCAACGGCAAGTTCGGGAGAATGAAGCCAAAGTGGTTTTTCAAACCTTAATTTCAAATCTTCATGTATTTTCATAGTACAGCTATTATTTTGTTTGCTGTACAAATATACTGTTATTTATTTGATATACAAAATGTTTCACGTGAAGCATTTTGTATGTTATTGATATAGAGTATGTTAAATTATTATTGTATTTCATTGATATAGAGGATGTTAAAATATTTGCCTAAAAAAGTTATCAACAATTTATTTTTTTTATCACATTTACAATGTTTGATTAACTAATTTTGACATTACGGATGGACACTAATTACAGCATCGAAATCCAACTTATCCGACAACTCTTTTTGCCACTGTTCGCACAAATGTGGGGGACACAGAATCGCAAAGGTCTTTACCACACCTCTTTCAACAAGCTCCCTGAGAATCAATAACGCTTCAATCGTTTTGCCGACACCCACGTCATCGGCAATCAACAATCGGGTAACCGGCTGTTTCAATGCCATAATTAATGGTACCAATTGGTACGACCGGGGACGAAAAGAGAGTTTCCCCATGCACCTGAACGGGCCGCTGACCTGGCGGAAAGAGAGCCTTGCTGCATCATAAAGGAGTTTTGCCGTAAGAAAACTGTCGAGGTTCGATTTGTCGGGCAGCTCGAACTGGTCATCCTCAATCCGGTCGAACGGTTG
>CAISJJ010000032.1 GCA_903885595.1 uncultured Bacteroidales bacterium | reverse complement strand
TTTTGAAACTCTGTAGTCGTTATATCTTGCCGTTTGGCTTGCATCCAATAACCACCTGTAGGATGAATAGGACTTTGGCAAACTTGACCTTACCAAACCGATCATCGTTTGATGTTTGGTGATATGTTTGCCTGATTTTACCAGGTGCTGAAAATAATAATGGTTCAAGTTTTTAAAATAAATCCATCACTTTGCAAATGTTTCTCATCAAAATCGATTCCGCTATCTGAAAAACTAAACGTCACACTAAAAAAGTCTGAACTTTCAGTCGTTTCAATGTGGTTGATGTCATCATAAATGAACAAAAACTCATCAGCAAGAAATTCGTTTTCGGGAAGTGTAATCAAAACCTCGAATACATCGAAAGAAATGATTCTCAGGTAAGCATTTGATGGATTGAATTAGGCATCAATTACCTTGTCAGAGGAATAATACGCTTCCCTTGGCTCGGTAATGATCCAATTTTTGCTAATTGCTCCTGTGTTTTTCAAGTTTCAGATTTACTCACGTTCATGTTTATTTTTTTGGGGTGTTCGTGATTGCTTCGCAATTCAGGTTTCAGGTTTCATGACAAGAAGACCGATGACTGATGACCGTCGTCCGTCCTCTGTCATCTGTCGTCCGTCGTCTTAACATGGCTTCGCCCGGTCGGTCACAGGCAGTGCAACTTTCAACGGATATTTTTCGAAATCGGCAGTGTTCGCTATTGTTGCGCTTTCACAGGATATTCAATGCTCCTCATGCCGGGAAAAGTTGCAAATGTAGTTAGAATTGCAGTTGCTTATTCTTTTCACCAGATAACATTGAACTGTGTCGGCCAGTTTACGATATTGTATCGGAAATCAAAGTTTATCCCGATTTTGAATGCATTGTTGGAATCGGTTTTATTTGGAAAGAGGATGAGTCCGTTGAACTTTACCTCCATCCCGAAAATCCCGATCATTTCGTTTGTATCCTCTCCCGGCACAAATCAAAGGAATAATCAGGTTTCAATGAAAATGAACTTGCATTTTCACAAATTATGTGTATCTTTGCAGCGGAGGCTTTGTTGGGAAACCGGCATTGCCTTTTTTATTTCACGTAAATCACGCTCCAGATTTTCATTTCAGGTATATCACCAACCTCTCTGGTAGTCAGATACCTCAAAGGCTTTATCAATTCTACAAATTCTTCCATCTCAGGTCTTATCGGTTCCGTCATTCCTTTAAGCCTCATTCCCCAGGAAATAATGTAAGCTATTAAATCAGCAATCTGAATGCCTGTGGTAAGGTCGCTATGTACAAAAAATGGTTCAGGGATTACCAGTCCTGAACGCTGACGGCCATTTGATGTCTTCTTAAAATAATTTTCCAGTTGGGAAACCAGTATGTGGCTTTTTGATTTTTCAAGCTCATCAAAAACAATTATTCCCTGGTCCTCAAGTTTCTTATCCTCGAGGTAATAGTATATTCGCTCAAAGGCATAAACATAATCTCTTCTCAAAAGGCCATGTGTTTCATCATCGGTTTCCCTGACTGGTTCCGATGAAATCGAAGCGAAAATTTTAATTCTGAACTGAGCACAAATTTCCAACAGACTCCTCACGTAATCAAGCTTTGCCTGTGATAAGGCAGCCATCTGTTGTCGGGTTGCATTCGCTCCGTTTTCGATACATTGCTTTGAAAGGGCGGCTCTTTCCTCAACAGATATAGGGCCAATTGAATTCGCCTGTTTGAAAACCTTTCTTTTTAAAAATTTCCGGCCCTTTATCTCCCTTTTCATAACTGCCAACAAAACAGATAATGGTTATTCAATAAATTCCAACTTGTTATCCTTGATAACGAAAACCTTATCGCCATTTAAAAATTTATTCGGCACTTTCATGGATAATGGTTTGCTGACAAAATCAAGAAGAACTGAAATCTCATGAACATCTTTAGCATCAATGGTATTAAGACTGCCCATTTGGTTTGTTGCAAATATGGCGTAATCATGAGTCCTGAAAAAATCAACTGCTTCATACGAAGGGTGTCCGTATGGATTATCCCCGACAGAAAACACTATTGGCGTTTTCTTCTTCCTGTTTGTTATCCCGGTTTTCCAAAAGCTATTTCTATGGTTTCCCCTCGCGCCATGGTGCGGACTTTGTCCAAGGAGAAGTTCACTGGTTAACTCCACAGAATGTTTTGTTCCTATCCGTAAAAGAACACTTTTATCTACATCGGAGGTTAATAATATGAACCATTTTTCAGAATAAATCTTTATAACTGTACTTAACCAATTTGAATTTGGGTTATTATGCCCATCTTCCTCATGAAAAAGTGGAACGTTTTTGACAAAATTGTCACATTCATGTGGTGACGGAGAAAGAAACTTCAATCTGATATAATTGTTCAACCTGATTTCACGAACATTATCTGTAACATAACCATGGTTTCGAATACCTTCACTCTTAAGTAATTTCCGAATTTTGATAAACAATTTAGCAAGTTCATTATTGGCATATGCAGATTTAGCGGATGTTTGAAGAAATTCCGGAACCTGCATAGAGGTGTGTAAAAACCAATTAACTGGGATCTTGTTTTGTTCGCAATATTCAAGAATGTCGCAGAATCCAGCGTAATGGTCAAGATGAGGATGCGAAAGGATAAGAAATTCTATCTCCGGTATTTTGATGCTTTGAATATAGTCAAGAACAGGGTTTCTGTTGCCGGGTAAAAGATTACAATCAATAATTGCTATTTTGCGTTTCCCATCATCATTAATCCATTCGAGAATAATGGAATCTCCCTGGTCAACGTTTTTAAACGTAACTTTAATCATTCAAAACGTTTGTTTTCAAAGTCTTTAAGTTGATCCCAAATATTAAATATTTCGAAGTCTTTTTCAATTCCTAAACCTTTTCCATCAATAATATCGGTTCGTGTAGAACCAGGCTTTTGACTGATTTTTATTTTAACCAGAGTTCCTGACTGCAGAGGGAAAATATGATTGAATAAAAGAATAGGAAATTCACGTACTTGCAAAATCTTAGATTCTTTGCTGATAATACATTCACACTGAACAAATTCTTTTTGAACATTGATAACCTTTGACGAAATATAAAATGATCCTGTCCAGTTTTCAAATGCAATAAACCCTCTTTGCCGAAATATTCTATTGGTAATTGTCTCAGGGAAAGTAGATTCAGTGAATTTTTCTTGTTCAGCCAAAGCAAATGATTTGGAGGAAAAATCTCTGCTTTTTTCATTGGTTCTCTGTAATGAAGATATCTCTTCTTGTACTGAAACTTTTTTCTCGGCTAAGTATTCAACTGTTGACATATTCTATATCAGTTTTGTGTAACTGTTAATAATAGTAATAATTTCCTTGAATAATGTAAAATTAACCTCACCTGTCTTCTCGAAAATTTTTATCTCCATTAAAACACCAGATGTTTCAATCAATTTTAGTAATTCGGGGCTTTTAAATGGTATTAACTTTCTATCAACAATATCGTTTTGTGAGAATGGCCCGAAAATTAACGTTATAACCTTGTTTTTAAAAATTTTTTGGAGCGTAATAGCAATATCATCCGGATTTTTTATGATTTCATCCGTTTTGATTGTTAAGTAATCAGATTTTATCTCGTCTTTGATTTGTTCAAATTTTTTATCCATTACTTTTAGTAAATCGACTAAAACAAGGTAGTTGGTAAATATACCAAAAGTGTCTCTTTTTGTCAACTTCTCAGCAATCTCAAAGAAAACCTCAATTTGAGAGTTCTCTTCTTTAAATCTATCTAAATTTCTTTCCGAAAGGAAAATCATACGATCCCACCTGCAATCGATCGAAAAGGAATCCTCTTCAAAATCTAACCGATAACTTTCTTCAGGTGCACCCTGGTTACCGATGCTAAAACTTGTAGCCAATTTGAGATATGGAGCAAGAATCTCTTTAATGACGGTCGAAAAATTAAGGATATGGGTGTACCTAACCTCAAAATGAAATTTTAAGCATTGAACCTCAGCCATCTTTTAATTTTTTATCAAAGGTAAGTATAAATTTAAGGGTTGATAAAACGTCTATAAAGAATTTTAGTACAAGGGCCCTGGTATGGTGCAATAGATATTTCCCTAAAAGTAATAACCTAAAGAGACCCCGCGGTGTCTATTAAATCAGTTGCCAATAATATAAAGAGCATGATTGAAATCCAATAAGTGTTTCAAGTTTTATTTATCTCCTTCACTTCTCGTTTTAATCTTGCCAAATGCCCTCTCCCAAGCGCCTTTACTTCACATCCAAGTTCAAAGTATCTT
>CAISJJ010000031.1 GCA_903885595.1 uncultured Bacteroidales bacterium | reverse complement strand
TGCTGGTAATCTTTTTGCCAATCGTAACAGATCAATTTGATTTTTAGCTGACATGATAGGCAATCTGATTGACTTTCCGGATTCTATGTATTAAATTTGTAAAAGGTTTTACATGACGGATTTTATGAAGAACATGTGAGGAAAACCATATGTTAAATCTTTAATAAGATCAGACAATGACTGCAAAAAAAAACAAAGAGGTGCCTATCGAGTTTATGACCGTGCTATGGATTGCCAGGATTTACGGCGCCCTTCTGGTCACGTTGTTTCTTTACTCAACGGTCACCGAATTTATAGAAGAGATCCAGAATCACAGTCCAAACCCGGTGGTAACCTTAATCAGCGGGCAATATTTTTTAGCCATTACGCTGACGGTTGCATTTGCAGGTCTGGTTCTCGCCTACTGGAAAGAGGGATGGGGCGGTGGAATTTCGCTTGCTGCAATGATAACCTTGTTTATTGGCTGGCAGGATTTCCACCCGGGTTTCATTGTTGCCATGTTTCTCGCTTCCATTCCCTCCATTCTTTACCTGATTTACTGGTGGCTGGAATTTCGTTACCCGGAAGAAGGAGAAGGACAGTAAAACAGGGCATTTCTGTGTTAAATTCCTCCATTCAGCTACATTCATTGGCAGAGAGCGGCGCTCTCTGTCTATTCGTCTTGACAAAAATCCTGCTAAATAATATTTGAGTGGTTCGGATTTGCCTGTGAATCCATGTGCCGTTAAAACATTGCGACAAATAAATCTCTTATCAGCTTTGGTTTTACAGGCATGTTAGCCACTGAAATTGGTTTTCTTACACCCAACAATAATGATCAAAATTGCAAGAAGATAAAATAAATTTTTTCATTTAATTTGCATTTGATAGATGGTGAGATTCATTTTAAGTTACCGAATCACTAATTTCTTACTCTCAACTACCTCCCGGGTTTGAATTTTCACCAGGTAAATCCCTTTGGCCAGCGCGCTCACATCCATTTCCATCGGACTTTGGTTTAGGAATTTGTCCAGCTTAGCTTCTTCACCATTTATGTCAAAAATGCTAATCTTTTATTATTTTCTTTGTTGTCAGGAGTTTGCTGTTTCGGAGCTGAAAAAAGTACAAGCCCGCTGGGAGATCTTCCAGGTCAATTGACTGAAAAGGAACAACCGTCCCATGTTTTTGGCGTCTGCCATGTAAATCATAAAAGGTAAACTCTGCTGGCAGGTCAAGATTGGCAACCTCCAAAAACCTGCCTGCAGGATTTGGGTATATCGTGACATTTGCTGTCTTACCTTTATCAGCAATACCGGTTAATATCTGCTCACAATCCTGAAAATTCCAGCCATTATATGAATGATACGGATTGATAAATAATCCGATGACGGAATCCTCATAACATCTAAGCGGGCCATCCAGGGACAGATCAAGTCTCGGAAACATATAAGTTAGATTCCCAATTCCCTCGATAACAATGCCACCGAATTCAATGACCAGCCCATCACCGCAGGATACATATTGCAGTTTTCGGGTTTGACC
>CAISJJ010000030.1 GCA_903885595.1 uncultured Bacteroidales bacterium | reverse complement strand
TTAATGGATTGCTCCTCATTCCAAATCTTGATCTTGCCTTTGACAAAGGATTCATAACGTTTGATGACGATGGAGATATAATTATTTCTGATCGGCTTACAGAAACAAGGAAAAGAATTCTAAAAATCAATGACGATATGAATATCAAATATGAATTGTTGAGAGAAGAACATAAAGAATATCTACAATATCATCGAGAGAACGTCTATGAGAAATGGAAAAAAATGAACGATTAACATCATTGAGGACGATTGGAAGATTGAGCGATGCTGACGATGGAAATTGGGGGTGGCGGCGTATAAAATTCCATATGAGGATTAACCTCCTGTCTCATATAATGGTAGCCCAATTCACAATATGGGGTGGATTTTTAAGTCGATGACATTTGAATATGGACCGATTTTATGACTCACTCAACTATGATGGCAGGAATGATATTGCGGGAGCCGGTAAAACGGGAAAAATATTTGGCGGGAGGGTAGATATGGGAATGACCACGATTAAATAATCATAAATCTTGGACAACGCTGTCCACAAAATAGAGACAACAGGAGGAGGGAAAAGATGAAAATTGATTCAACAAAGTACCGTGCGATTATTATCGGATTAATTTTATTCCTGTCTGCTGTTGCATATGCGGGTACTTGTGAATTCAGATGTGTGTACTGTGCAATGGTTGAATTCGCAGGCTGTAATTTACCAGCCCCGAGTAATGGGTACTGTCCCAAATCTCCAAACGGTCAACATGCCTTTATGCTCGTTAAGGAGCATTAATCCGATGTAACAGAAAATAATGTTGGCGATTCGGTTTCAGCAATTGGTAATCCTATAACCAATTCTCGGCCCTTATCGATATATCTTAATTTCATGCTATCGATATATAAGCAGAAACTATGTATGAATAAAACAGCGATAAATGCAATAGATACTATAATCATCATTATGCTACCCGAATAATAATTGTAACACCCATGCAGTACTGCGGAAATTAACAGTCCTACAAGAATATAATTTCTTGTTTTTCCAATCGTGAAGCCGTAAAAAGCAACTACACCAAATATAGCGGACCAAGAACAATGCAGAAAAGAACACGAAAGGACTCTAAAAAAATTGGCATTCGAAAGCTCTACTGCTTTACTGATTAAAGTGTTTCTAACAGATGAAATATCAAAACCAAATTTGTATATTATGTTCTCTGTGGCACTAAAGCCAATACCACAGATCATCGAAAGGACAAATATATCTATAAAACGGATAGATATTCGTTCTCTGGTTGTTTTTTTTATAAGCCACAAGATAGGAATCAGCTTTGCAAGCTCTTCTATTATCCCCACGGTCACAATATATCTTAATAAATCTGGCAAGAAATATTGAATATTACCCAAAACAGTTCCACATAAAATCGCAACGAAGACTCCAATTGAACCAGAAAAAGCAAAATAAATAATTGTCTTTTTGATAGGAACATTTTTGTCTACGAAAAAAGAGAAAATTATCAAGGACCATAACATACCAAGAAAAATCGGGTAAAATAATAATTGATAGTAATCAGGTAATTCCATTGATGATAAAGGGATAAAAGCTATCAAAACAATAACCAAAAGG
>CAISJJ010000029.1 GCA_903885595.1 uncultured Bacteroidales bacterium | reverse complement strand
TCAAAAGTGAACACATTCTGGAAACCGGTGCTCTTATTTGGCGATGCAATAGAGTGGATCGGCGATGTAACGAAATCGAACAATAACGATAAGGATTTTCATCCTTGGGGCCAATCTGAAAGCGGCTTGATCGATTTGGTAAACAGATTAACCAGTCCGGGCGATCTGATATGTGATCCTTTCGTGGGGGCAGGCACAACGGGTGTTGCTGCCTTAAGCCAGGGCAGAAGGTTTGTAGGGTGTGATATCGATTTGGACTGCGTAACTAAAAGTCTTGAAAGATGCAAAGCGGTGTTCCATCAGTAAAACAGGAAAGAACAGGTTGGCGTGATTTGGAATTATCTCGGCGGCATAGACGATGGGGATGGGATTTACCGGCCGTAGATTTGGATTTCCTGTTCCTGGAATATGACCGGGGAAAAGCTGTGGCCATTGTTGAATACAAACATGAGCATGCCGCGCCTCAAAACGCAACACATCCAACATACCAGGCAATGATTGACCTTGGCACACGAGCCGGTATTCCGGTGTTTGCCTGTCGCTATAAATCTGATTTCTCCTTATGGAATATCGTACCATTAAACAATGAGGCCAAACAATGGATGCCAGATGGGCGAATTCTTATGACTGAAAGACAATGGGTTACTTTTCTTTATAAAATAAGAGGTTACGATTTGCCTCAAGGAATAATTAATTATGAAAATCTTGTATTATGAAGCCTCTTTCCACCCTCAACGCCATGATCCATGCCGATATGGTCCGCAGGTATCCCGAAATACCCGAACGGTTATTGCCAAACAAGCCCATCAAGGCCACCAAAGCGAATGACCTAACCAAGGCAGTGATAAAATTCATTCAGCTCTCAGGTGGCCAGGCCGAAAGAATATCTGTTACAGGTCGTCGGGTCGATCTGCGCAGAACCTTTACAGATGTCCTGGGTAATCAAAGGCAGATTGGTTCTGTCCGCTGGATAAAATCAAGTATGCAAAAAGGTTCAGCCGATATTTCAGCCACCATCGCCGGCCAGTCGGTCAAAATCGAAATTAAAGTTGGCCGTGATCGTATCCGTCCCGAACAGGAAATCTACAAACAACAAGTCGAAAAAGCCGGAGGAATATACCTGCTGATCCACACCTTCGACGAATTCTACCAATGGTACACCTCCAAATATCCTGAAAAATAAATTCACCCCAACTTACCAACTTACCAACTTACCAACTTGCCAGCTTCCATGTCTCTCGAAGTAACCTACATCAACGGTAAACGCTGCTACAGCTTCGAAAAAGGCAACCGTTTCTTCTTCATGAAAGGAATAGAATACGAGCTGCTTGGAGCAGAAAGTATCGAAGGCGACAAAACCTGGACAGGCGTAAAACACCGGTTTAAAAAAAGATTTCCCGGTCCTGATGATGACAAAGACGACAGATGGGAAGTTTCAATGGCAACCTTGACGAATAAAATTTTAGTAGATCAACAAAATAAATAACTCAATATGCGAACCATACGCATTTTTAATGATATTGCCTTGATACTGATCAACATCACCGCATTTGCCTTTATGGTTGGTGTATTCATCCTGATATTCTTTTACTCTGAAACATTGGGTGTGATTTTCGGACAAATCACAAAAGGTTTCAACCAGGAATTGCAATGAAAACCGAAATCAACGGAACAGACCTGATCATTTTTGTAAAAAATATATTTTCATCCGTTTTGCATAGTATCGGGATTTAATTGCATACATTTAGCATACTGATTCTTAGATTAAAACTGTTAGGGCGCTTTAAGTTAAAATATTTTGATGCTGGATTGAATATCAGACTGATGCCCGAGTTATACTTCTATTTGGTTAGGTTTGCTTTGGGGCATTATTCAAGATGGTTTTCTGAATCCAAGGCAATACAATTACTTATACAATCAACTAATTGACAGATTAGTTCAACCCTTTTTGTAATATTCAAGCGTTATAAAAATCCATTTGCCATTTCTAAGATTGATTAAAATGATTAATATAAAAGACATGAAAAGTATAATAAACCTCATCTGGTCACTTTTAATATTAGCAACATCCTCACAGGTTGCGCTTTCCCAGGGATTCATATCGCCTGTATTTACGTTTGATACGAAGCCACCTGTTGTAACGTTACTCGGCCCCAACGGAGGCCAAAGCTATACTGCTACTCAGACGATTCCTGTCACCTGGACAGCCACAGATGAGCAGATGGGGATAAATCCGGTAACTATTGGCATGAGCGCGGCCGTGAACGGAACCTATCAGCCACTCATTCAGAATATAGCCAATTCCGGAAACAAGAGTGTTTTGCCATTAAGTGTTTCCACACAATATGGGCGCATGCAGGTTAGTGTTAGGGACGCGTTTGGAAATGTAGGGCATGACGAATCGAACAACTATTTTACGGTAACCGCGAATAATTTCATTTCATTGACGGCTGATTTTAATACTACAAGCGCTCAGCCTAATTCACAGCCGCCCCTGTCACCTAGCGGGGGGCAAAATTTCCAATATATTAATACATCCGTTGGAAATCCTGAACCAAACGCCTGGTTTTGGAATTTTGGCGATGGGAACAACAGTACTGATCCAGATCCTGTTCATAGCTTTGCTAACCCAGGAAATTATATCGTTTCCTTAGTCGTTGGAAACGGGACTGGACTTTTTGATACTAAAACAAAGGCCATTGAAGTCGGAACTAATGATTACGGGATTGACTTGGAAATCATTGAAACCAATAATTCTTCTTTAATGGCATCTGCGGGATATTATTATACCCGTAAATCCGGGTATACGCGAGTAAAAAAAACGTTCCCAATTATATTAGAGGGAGGAAAACGATTCATTCATATTAATGATTTCCCTGTTCACAATCCTTCGGGGGGTGGAGAAAATTTGGAAACAGATTTTAATGATACAATATATTTTTACGCTGCTGATAATCACTTGATAGGGCACATCTGTTTTCAATATGAACATCGAGTAGAGAAGCAATTTGCCAGAAACGCAATTATTATTTTACATAACGATTATGATATG
>CAISJJ010000028.1 GCA_903885595.1 uncultured Bacteroidales bacterium | reverse complement strand
TTGCCAACTTACCAACTTGCTAACTTGCCATCTTTCACCCCCTCGGATGATACTGAATAATGGTACTTCTCAGGTAATCCCTGTCTAAATGAGTGTAAATCTCAGTGGTTGTAATCGATTCATGCCCCAGCATTTCCTGCACTGCCCGAAGGTCAGCGCCACCTTCAACCAGGTGGGTGGCAAATGAATGCCTGAAAGTGTGTGGGCTGATTCTTTTTTTTATCCCGGACAGAACAGCAAGCTGCTTAATAATTGTGAAGACCATGACACGGCTTAGCCTGGCTCCATGGCGATTCAGAAATAAAACATCTTCATGACCTTTTTTTACTGGAATATGTGGCCGGAGTTCCATTATATAAAATTCAATTTCCCCCTGTGCAATTCTTCCCAGGGGGACAAGCCGCTCTTTATCGCCCTTCCCGGTTACTTTGATAAAACCTTCATCAAAAAAAATGTTTGATATTTTCAGATTTACCAGCTCGGAAACCCGCAGTCCGCAACCATAAAGGGTTTCAAGCATAGCCTTGTTTCGTTTGCCTTCAGGCCTGCTTAAGTCAATTTTCCCGATTAACCGGTCAATCTCCTCCAAATGAAGCGTAACAGGGAGTTTCATGCCAATCTTAGGAGAATCAAGTAATTCTGTCGGATCCTTGATGACGATATTCTCCAGCAGCAGATAACGATAAAATGCCTTCAACCCCGAAATCACCCGTGCTTGCGATCGTGCAGTCATCCCCATCTCGGTTATCCATTTCAAAAATGATTGAAAATGATGAAGTTCAAGCTTGTCCGGACCTACAGTTATACCCTGCATCTCAAGAAATTGAATTATCTTCGCTACATCATGCAGGTATGCCTCCACCGAGTTCTTCGATAGCGATTTCTCCAGCTGGAGATGCGATTTAAATCCATGAATGTAAGGTTTCCAGATATTCAATGATTGATATTTAAGGATATGAGAATTTTTAGAAGAGAAATTAAAAGTATAAAATATTCAGGACATTCAATGACAATCCCGGATTAAATCGGGGATAATGATGATTAAAAAGGGCCAAAGAAATAAAAATAATTTAGAGGCTAAATAATTTTTGTTTTTTCAGGGAAATGGTTTAATTTTGCAGTCCCGAAAAATAAAGAATTCAGAAGATGGCAAAAAAGAGCAAAGACCAACGGATTCAGGTAATTTTAGAATGTACTGAACAAAAGACAAGCGGTATTCCCGGCATTTCAAGATACATTACCACTAAAAATAAGAAGAATACACCTGAAAGAATTGAACTGAAAAAGTACAATTCATATTTAAAGAAAATTACAGTTCACAAAGAAATTAAATAACATAAAATATGGCAAAGAAAGTAGTTGCTTCGTTTAAAGCTACCTCAGGGAAAGATTTTACTAAGGTCATTCGCATGGTTAAATCCCCGAAATCCGGAGCCTTTGTTTTCAAGGAAACAATTGTTGCCAACGAAATGCTCAAAGACTTTTTGGCAAACAAAGAGAACTAATTTGAATTTTCTTCCTTATGGAAAGCTTTTTTCTCCGGAAAAAAGCTTTTTTTTTATAAAACCGTAGTTTATGGGATTTTTCAGCATCTTCTCCCGTGAGAAAAAAGAACGTCTTGACCAGGGACTACAAAAAACGAAATCCAACATTTTCACACGGATTTCAAAAGCAATTGTTGGCAAATCTACTGTCGATGATGAGGTACTGGATAATCTTGAGGAAATACTCGTTACATCCGATGTGGGCGTTGAAACCACCCTTCGGATTATTGAACGTATACAAAAACGGGCGTCTAAAGATAAATATATTGGAACCAGTGAATTAAATAACCTTCTAAAAGAGGAAATTGTCGCATTACTCCAGGAGAACAATATACTTGATTTTACCGAATTTTCGGTTCCCGCCGACAAAAAGCCATATATCATAATGGTAGTGGGTGTGAATGGCGTTGGTAAAACTACAACCATTGGTAAACTGGCTTACCAGTTTAAAAAATCCGGAAAATCAGTCCTGATCGGCGCCGCCGATACCTTTAGGGCTGCTGCGGTTGAACAAATTACTATATGGGCCGATAGGGTAGGAGTCCCCATTGTGAACCAGGGCATGGGCGCCGATCCGGCTTCCGTTGCCTATGACACGGTAAAATCAGCCATCGCGAGAGATATGGATGTTGTCATTATCGACACCGCCGGCCGCCTGCACAATAAAATCAACCTCATGAATGAACTTTCCAAGATCAGGAAAGTTATACAGAAACTCATGCCCGATGCACCGCATGAAGTACTTTTAATCCTCGATGCATCAACGGGACAAAACGCATTTGAACAGGCGAAACAATTTACCGCCGCTACCGAAGTCAATACACTTGCCTTGACAAAACTGGACGGAACGGCCAAGGGCGGGGTTGTGATTGGAATTTCCGACCAGTTTAAAATCCCGGTAAAATATATCGGCGTGGGCGAAGGGATTGAAGATCTCCAGGTATTTAACCGCGTTGAATTCGTCGACAGCCTCTTTAATTAATCCTGAATTTCTTGAAAACAAAATCCGGACCTCACAAAATCGGGATGATATCACTGGGCTGTGCTAAAAACCTGGTGGATGCGGAAATGCTGATGAAACAGCTGGAAGCGAACAAGTTCCAAATTATATTCGATCCGGCTGATCATAAGAAAATAGATACTGCCATTATCAACACCTGTGGCTTTATCAACGATGCAAAAACGGAATCAATCGATACCATTTTGCAATATGTTAATGCTAAAAAGCACGGGCTCATTGATCATGTTTATGTGATGGGTTGCCTCTCGGAACGTTACAAAGAAAAATTGCAGCAGGAGATTCCTGAAGTGGATGCCTTCTTTGGGGTTAATAACCTGAAACAGATTATTAACCACATTGGGGGAACATACAGGAACCAACTGTTTGGTGAGCGGAAAATCACTACTCCTTCCCATTATGCCTACCTTAAAATCGCTGAAGGATGCGATCGTAAATGCTCTTTTTGCGCCATACCGATGATCAGGGGAAAACATGTCAGCCGACCTGTTGAAGATATCATCAAAGAAGCATCAGGAATGGCCTCGGCAGGGATAAAAGAGATCAACCTGATTTCACAGGATACTACCTACTATGGCCTTGACCTGTACAAAAAACGGATGCTTCCTGAGTTGCTCGATACGCTGGCCAACGTGAAAGGTCTTGAATGGATCCGCATACATTATACTTATCCTGACGGATTCCCCCTTCAATTACTTGAGGTCGTCAGATCTCACTCCAACATTTGCAATTATATCGACATCCCGCTTCAGCATATCAGCGACCGGATTTTAAAATCAATGCAGCGTGGCATGGATGGCTCCTCAACACGGAAACTTGTTGATGACATCCGCAAGAAAATCCCGGGTGTTGCAATAAGAACCACGCTTATTACAGGATATCCGGGCGAAACAGAATCCGAGTTCAGGGAACTCAGGAATTTTATTGAAGAATACCGATTCGACCGGCTTGGGGTATTTTCCTATTCCCATGAAGAAGATACCAGCGCTTATAAATTCAGGGATTCTGTCGCAGCAAAGCGGAAAACGGAACGTGTTGAAGAACTTATGTCAATTCAGGAAAGCATTTCCCTGTCTCTCAATCAGATAAAGGTAGGACAATTAATAAATGTCCTGGTCGACCGCCTTGAGGGTGAGTACTATGTTGCACGCACTGAATTTGATTCACCTGAAGTGGATAATGAAGTGTTGATTTCCAGGGAAGGAAATGTTTTACAGCCTGGCTCATTCTGCTCCGTGAAAATAACCCGGGCTGAAAGCTTTGATTTATATGCCGATTTGCAATAATTTCATGCAATGAAAAAATTAAAAAACCCCTTTAGCAGGCTTGAAGGATACAATTGCTTTGGTTGTTCCCCCGAAAATCCCCTTGGATTGCATCTCACTTTTACTGAAGAGAACGATGAGATTGTCAGCCATTGGAATCCAGGAGCAAATTTTCAGGGATATTTCAACATCCTTCATGGTGGAATCCAGGCGACTTTAATGGATGAAATTGCAAGCTGGACTGTATATGTGAAGGTTAAAACTTCAGGATACACTTCAAAAGCCGAGTTTCGCTATCTCAAAACTGTTGCGATCGATCAGGGACCAATAATGTTGCGTGCAAAAGTAAAACAAATGAGGCGAAACCTTGCCGATATCGAAGTTGGGTTGTATAATTGTGACAATACATTGTGCGCCAAAGGATTAATAACATTTTTCACCTTTCCTCCCGACATTTCCAGGGAGTCAATGTATTATCCTGAACACAGCGACTTTTACGAATAGGGGTTTACCTGCGATTTCGGACTACATAATTTTTACCTACAGGTTTTGATTTATGTTCGTAAACAACACCATAATTACTTTTGTTTTTCTTCAGTTTCGGTGGTTTTCCAAGGTGGTTTGAATCACATACTGCTTTTCCTGAATTACAGGATGTAGTGATGCAAATCATGATGAAAAAGATCAGGGATAATCCAATGGAAATAACTCGTTTTGTGCTCATTACAGCTTGATTTGCAGGATGAACTATCATTGCAAATGTAAGAATTAAATATAAACGATTTGTTTTTTTTCTACATTTGTGTGTCAAAATCAGGGAAAAATATGAAAGAATGAAAATAATTGACTCCCGTTTATGGTTACTTTTCCTTCTGTTGTTATTGTCCACCGGAATTAAAGCACAATACAATCCACCTGTTGACCAATCAGGTACCGCTGCCATGCACAAAGATAGTGCATCTTTTGTCAGTTGGGCTTCCTCCTGTATCATTGAAAGAGGATTTATCAACATGGCCGATTCCGGTTTAACTTACAATGGAGTCAATAAAACAACCTATGGAAGCAACTCATATGCCACCGGCCGCGCCGATGGTGCAGTGGTGAGCCTCGGTGACCGGGGAACCGCCTTACTGACATTTGATTTACCTATCGTGAATCGCCCGGGTCCTGATTTTGCCGTGTTTGAAAACGCATTCAGTGACTCTTTTCTTGAACTTGCTTTTGTTGAGGTAAGTTCTGATGGCCAGCGTTTTGTACGGTTCCCGTCTGTTTCTCTAACATCTGAAAATGAGCAGGTTTCCACTTTCGGCACGGTCGATGCCACAAAAATCAACAACCTGGCCGGGAAATACAGGATGGAATTTGGAACTCCGTTCGACCTGGATGATATTCTTGATAGCCTCGGAATTGACCTGCAAAATATAACCCATGTCAGGATTATTGATGTGGGGGGATGTTTAGAAACAGCATATGCCGTCTTCGATTCACAAGGACACAGGGTGAATGATCCATGGCCGACTCCCTTTGATACAGGCGGTTTTGATCTTGACGGACTGGGTGTAATACATGACTCGGCAAACGGATTTGAGGACGAAAGAAAAATAACAGCAGTTCTGATTTATCCCAATCCTGTTACTTCTGAAATATCGGTCAGTACTTTGGGAAAAGGCAAGGTCGGAATAAGATTTTCTGATTTAAGCGGCAGGATTCTCCTCGAACAGGCCTTTTCCGGCAAAGAACAATTCGACTTGTCTTTATTTCCTGCAGGTATATACATTGCCCGCTTTTCATTGAATGATGGAACCATTATTACAAAAAAAATCGTAAAGAATTAGTCATCTGAGTACCATCCTGGATTTGATAAAAAACAGTAAATACCTCCTTTTCTGCATTCTTTTCCTTGGGTCACCTTACCTCACCCTGAAGATCATTGCCCAAGATTTGGGAGATACACTCCATTTGCCTGAATTCGAAATCAAATCAAGTTTCGTCCTCGATAATAAAGGTTTTAAAAGATCAAAATTGGATTCAGCCATCCTGGTGCCACAATTAAGTGCCAATTTATCAACAATCCTATCACAACACTCAACCATATTTATAAAATCTTATGGCAATAATACGCTGGCCACCTCGTCTTTCAGGGGAACGACTGCACAGCACACCCAGGTTGAATGGAATGGAATCAACCTCAATTCACCAATGCTTGGCCAGGTTGATTTTTCTCAAATACCAATATCCCAGTTCGATGGACTGGAAATTTTATATGGCGCTGCAGGTATCTCGCGAACCAGTGGCGCTTTCGGAGGAGTTATTGATCTGGTAACAAATCCGGACTGGAATAACCGTTATAGCGTCAGCCTCGCACAAACATTTGCCAGTTTTAATAGTTATACTACCAATGCTAAAGCCACAGCAGGTACTAAATCATTTCAATCGCATACAAAATTTAGTTTTGCTTCTGCACTGAATGATTTTTCATATACAAATGATATTGGGGAGGTCAGTTACCAAAAGAATGCCTCAAACAGGTTCTATGATGTTGCTCAGGAGTTTTTTTTGAAACTGAATGACCGACACCTGTTTTCTGTCAAATTCTGGTATAATAACAACAAACGGAAACTTCCTGCTACCTCGACCCAAATTGATATTAAAAACGTGGAATCCCAGCAGGATAATGCGCTCAGAGCTATTCTTGAATATAAGTTCATTGAAAAAAAATATAACCTGCTTATCAGGTCAGCGCTTGTTTCCCAGTATATGAACTACATCCGGGATTCCCTCCTCAATGTTACCCATACATACTATTCCTGGATTAACAGGATCAGGTTTTCATATAACGGGATAAAAAATTTAACGATTAAGCCCGGGATGGATTATACAGGCGATTGGGTCTATTCAGACTCATACAACGAATTAAAAACCAGGCGTACTGCTAGTTTTTTCCTTGAAATGAATTACAGTATCGGAAAAAAAATCAACACTTCATTGGTACTCAGGGAGGATCTGATTGATGGGAAATTTATTCCGTTTGTACCGGCCATAGGAGCTGAATATCGTCCATTCAACAATATTAACCTTGCCTTTTCAGCTAATCTTGCCAGAAATTACAGGTATCCTACATTGAATGATCTGTTCTGGGAACTTTCAGGAAATCCTGATCTGAAGCCCGAGGTAAACTATACATCGGAACTTGGATCTACCTTCAATTTTACCACAAATACTAACCGGCTTTTTATCGAAGCCAACCTCACAGGGTACTACTCCTGGATTTACGAAATGATTACATGGCAGCCTGTGGAGGGCAGCAGCCTATGGAAACCTGAGAATGTCGGGGAAGTGCTGGCAAGGGGACTTGAAGTGGGTTTCAATGTCAGATGTGAACTCATGCACTTCAACCTGAGCTTTGATAACAACTATAATTACTGTCGCTCAACCTATGAAAAAACCGACATTGTAAATGATAACAAAATAGGGAAACAGTTGATTTATATTCCTGTTCATAATTTCAATTCTACTATTTCACTGGAGCGCTGGAAATTTTATATCATCTATAACTTTTCTTTCGTTAGCAGCAGATACACGGGGAAGGACAACCTTTCCTATATGCCTGCTTATAGTTTGTCATCTATTATTTTTGGTAAAAACCTCGGTTTGAGAAATTTTATTATATCTTTACAGTTTGAAATTAATAATCTGTTTAATCTTGATTACCAATCTATAGCAAGCCGACCGATGCCCGGAATAAACTATGCACTAACGCTGAAACTTTCACTCTCTGGCGGGCGAAATCAATAGAATACATAATAAATCACCTGACGTGAATAAAAACCGTTATCCCATTTATTGGATCGTATTTCTATATTCCAGTCTTGTTTTTATTTTTTGCAGCACATCATGCTCCAAAGATCCGGTTCGCGAAAAAACAATAGAAGATTCCGATACTACTGGGATCACTGCAGGTTATAACGATGGAATTTTCGTAATTAATGAGGGCAATTACAATTGGGGAAATGCCTCTGTAACCTACCTGGATAATAAAACTAACAAGGCAGTTCAGAGTGTTTTCAGGAAATCAAATGGCAGAGGTTTGGGTGATGTCGCACAGTCAATGAAAATCATCGGGAATTTGGGTTATATTGTTGTAAATAACTCAAACTATATTGAAGTTGTCTCGGTAAAAGATTTTAAATCAGTAAAATCAATTCAAGGGCTTTTTTACCCGCGCTACCTGGAGGTTATCGATTCCAATAAAGCCTATGTTACCAACCTGCAGAATAATATTTCTGTAATCGATCTTCAGAACAATTCAGTTTCAGGCAGCATAAAAACCTCAACCTGGACTGAGAACCTGGTCCTGTATGAAAAACATATGCTTGTTGCTTCTATTGGAGATTTCAGTAAACCGAGTTTTCAAAGAAAAGCTCAGATTTTAAAAATCGACATACAGACTGATTCGATTGTTGATAGCCTTGCCACAGGAAAAGAACCGATTGGTATTGTGATCGATAAAGAAAAAAAAGTTTGGATTCTCTGCTCTGGAGGATATGATTATTTTGAAGCCGCTTCACTTTTGCGAATCGATCCCATTTCGTTTAAGATTGAAAAAGTTTTCACCTTCTCTGATACAAAACAGGTCCCCAGTCGATTGTGTATAAATCAAGCAAAAGACACCTTATATTTTTTAAAAGATGGGGTGTTTCAAATGCCCATTTCCGCCGCCGGACCGCCTGGTCAGCCCCTCATTCCCTCCGAGGGACGCCGCTTTTATGGGCTTGAAATACATCCTGTTACTGGAAATATTTTTGTCAGTGATGCCAAAGATTATGTGCAGAATGGAACAGCCTATCAATATAATGCTAATGGTACGCTCATCAGGCAATATATTGCGGGCAGAATTCCCGGGACATTTTGCTTTACGAAAATCAGTGACAGGTAAGCCATAAAATTTTTTTATTATCCTTTATTCTCGACGGATCAGGTAAGCATGATAATTTCAGCGGATAGCTCCTTTAATTCGCTTAAAATCATTGCTGTTGCACCCCATATTACATGACTGTCAATAAAAAAAGAGGGTACCTTTAACGAAAGTCCCATACTGAGTTTGATTTTTTTTATTTGTACTTTACTTTCATCCAATAAATCAGAAAGCCTGATTTCGATTATCTGGGCTACTTCTTTTGGATCGGCAGTAAATGTAGGCTTAAAAGCCTGATAACCAACTATGGGAGTGACCATAAAATGGCTTGGAGGGATATACATCTCCGTTAACTGTCCGATGACCTGAACATGGGATGGATCTATGCCAATTTCCTCCTTTGCCTCACGCAAAGCGGTGTAAATCAAACTTTCATCGTCTTCTTCAAACTTTCCACCCGGTAAACTGATCTGACCACTATGTACTCCCTTGTATTCAGGACGCAGCATCAATACCAAACCAATTTCACCCTCAGTCGGATAAAACAGAATTAATACACTGCTTTGGGTTACATCCTGTGTGGGCGAAAATTTTAAAAGATCCTGAATCCTCCTTAACGACGACATTTTTAATTGCGCCGTTCGGCCTGGAAGGGGTCTTTTCAGCCGATCCTCAAGAGAGAGTATAAATTCTGTAAATTCTATCATCAGGTCGTATTGTTAAGTCAAAAGTACATGTTTGAACCCATATTATTAGTAATTTTGCAAATGAAAATCCAACTTAATGGTAAAGCATAAAGAAAATCCTTCCCCAATCGATAAGGATCAACAAGGGAGCCTTCGTGATCTGATTCTTTTTAATGATGACGTGAACACTTTTGATTTTGTCATCCAGTCCTTGGTTGAAGTTTGCGATCATGAACCAGAGCAGGCTGAACAGTGCGCTTTGATTGCCCATTTTAAAGGGAAATGCAGTGTTAAAGCAGGAGCCTTTTCTGAAATAAAGCCTTTATGCAATGAAATGACGATGCGTGGATTGACAGTAACTGTTGAGTAATGAACAGTTTGTTAACTTTTTTTTACATTCAATTTTTAACCCTGAGTAATAGCCTGATTTTCAAGTTGTTATATTTTAATAGTTGTTAACACATTGTTAATAACCATTGTGAGTAAGTTGTTTATATCCGCATCCTAAAAAATTTGCTTTCACCTGTTTTGCTGCTGTATATTTGACGTTCAAGTGAGCGATAAAAGGTCTGACTCAAAAACAGGAAGGCGAAAGTAGGATCCGCAAGGTACCAGGCACTCCCGACCACGCGTTAACGCGGAACATTCCGCAAGGTCTGAACCAGTTTATAGCATGTTTTCAGAGCAGGGTCCAAAATCGGGAATAGCCCGCAAGAGCAATTTCAGAAAAGGACCGGAACGAAAGGGGAGGGGTCACCCCACCCAAAGTAGATCAACCACAATAACTGTAACTTGAACGCTCCGGTTGGCTACGGCCAATAGGATAACGGGATGGGAACCACTTCGGCCAGAAGCGGTTCCCATCGGTGTTTTATAACCTTAAAGGATGAATGGCAGCAAAGCTTAAAGGATGAATGGCAGCAAAGCTTTCCGCTGGGAGGGATATTCTGAAAAAGTTTCTTTATACCATTTGTGATGGTGTAATGCCCTTGGCATCAGGTTTACCAGGGTCCACACAGCAAATGCAAGGGCAGGCGAACTCCATGTCATTAAAGCAAACCCTGACCATTCAACTATTTCACCAAAATGGTTCGGGCATGAAACCCACCGGAAAAATCCTTTCTGGGGTATTACATATCCCGTTTCTCCCGGCTTTCTCAGGTGAATCAGAATATTATCAGACTGCCAGTTGATAAACATGCCAAAAATAAATAAAACAATCCCGCCAATAAATCTTGGGTCAGCCATGTAGGATAAAGGGTATTCGGTCTCGGTAGCCATGGATCCAAGATAGTATCCATTGAGAAACCCGTTGACAAAATTAAATCCGATGGCCATAAACACGATGGCTAATGGCATTTTTTTTCCCTTTGTTCTGAGCCGGAAAGGAAACACCAATGTGCGGTTAATATAATGAAATATCCATAATGTAAAGAAAACCCAGGTAACAGTTGGGTGAGTACCTGAGCCAAAGAGGTAAAAACAGGCAAACACAAGCAATGCCGGAAGTTCCATAAGTATCCAGCCTGCATGGTTGTCGATCATGGCGCCCCATTTTCTTGTTGTATGCCGGCCATAGGGCGCCACGATTCTGATGACTACCGGAAATATAAAAATCGCTATGGCAATCCAGGCATAAACGATCATAAAAAATATGGATTCTTTCATGGAATGAGCAGTTATTGGATGTAGGCGTTTGCCTTGAGCCAGATTAAGAAGTCATTGATGGTGTCAGTTAGGGGCCGTGGATTAAAGTTCAGTTCATTTCTGGCTTTAACATTGCTGATCATTCTGTTGCCTTCAGTGATGATTGTCAGCGATTCGCTTGTATACAATGGTTTAGTTCCCGAAAATTGGCTGTATAATGTGATAAACGGCAATCCGAACCTGGCGATCCAGATTGGTAAGACAGTACTTACGGTTTTTCTTCCCGAATGCAGCTGGATTAACCCGGAAAATTCCTGTAAACTATGCCAATGACCCGAAAGCAGGTACTTTTCGCCAGTTCTCCCTTTTTCAATTGCCGTTATCGCAGCTCCAACGACATCACGTACATCAACCCAATCATAACCTCCGGGTACAAGAGACGGAATTTTATGATTATAAATATCAACAACTGCGGTACCGATAAGCGACGGCTCAGGATCTGCCGGACCAATGATGGCAGTAGGACTTAATACCAATGCGTCAAATCCATTTTTAACTGCATCCATAACCGCGCGTTCACCGGCTGCCTTGGAACGATCATAGGCAAACCCTTCCAGTTCAACCAGTGGCCTGGTTTCATCGAGCGGCAGGTGTTGTGGATGCTGCTGGAAAGCATGAATAGAACTGAAATGGATAAATCTTTTAACCCTGAGGTCAACTGCGGCTGATAATACATTTCTCGTTCCCTCTGCATTGATTCGCTGAACCATTCCATTCCTGTCGCCTGTTATTGATATCTTGGCAGCCAGGTGAAATACAACTTCCACATCCTCGAGGAGCGGTCGCAGGGAGTTCTTATCTAAAACATCTCCATGAACAATTTGAACGGGTATTTTATTAATTCCCTGTATGTTATGGTGAGTAAGCGCTTTTACCTGGTGACCTTGATCAAGCAGGGACTTACACAAATTTACACCAACATGGCCGCTGGCGCCGGTTACAGCAATTTTCATTCGGAAACATTAAGTCAGGTGGCAAAAATAGGAATATTTCCTTTATGGAAAAGATCTCTTCATTTGCGGCAATAATAAAAATTATAATATTTGTCTTATAATTAATATTATGTTAAATAGCAATTGCAAAAATAACAGGAGAATATCACTCTTTGGTTATTCTCCCGGTACTTCTTAACCTGCCCTATTTTTGCTGGGCAGCGTTTATTTTTTCCTGCACCTCTTTCATCTTTTCTGTTTTGTTGGTGCGCGCATAAATTTGTTTTAGGGAAATCAGCGTATTTAGATCAGCAGGTTGTAATTCAGTTGCTTTTTCCAGATATGGTAAAGCTTGTTCAAGGTAGCTGTCTGCCTCCTTCTTTAACTTCTCATATTGTGCAGTTGCATCAAGGGGCAATTTATTGGCTTCATCGTTTATCGAAGCAGCTTTATTCACAAATAAGGCCCCCAGGTTGTAATTACCTTCAAAATACTCAGGAAATAATCTTATGGCATTTTTGTAAGCTGCAACAGCATTTTCAAATGCCTCGTAACGCTGTACAACCGTTTTACTACTATCGTTGGAAATATTGTCATAAATCGTCCCCATGGCAAATGCTACTGAATAATTTGTAGAATCCTTCGCCAAGGCAACTTTAAGGTTGTTTAGCGCTTTATCTGTCTTGTTGAATGTAAGATAGATATTTGTTTCAGACAAAAACAATCTCAAATCGTTAGGATACAACTGCTGTCCCATCCTAACATATTTTAATGCATTTGATGAATCTTTATCCTGGCGGTATAAATCTGATAATGTCATAAATACAGAAGGTGACTTATAGTCTTCCTTCAATAACTTGATGTAATATTTTTTTGCTGCTTCGCTTTCGTTTGCAAGGGAGGCACAGGTAGCTGCATTTAATATCGAAATGGTATCTGAAACTTTTGCAATTTCAAGCACCTCTGCTCCTTTTCCGAAGTTCAGCATGGCCTGTTTGAAGTTCTTTTTATTGTACTCATCAACGCCGGCATTATAATAACTATTCCGCTGCAAATTTAGTTTAACATAGATTTCGTCGTAATACTCTTTTTTTGTATCAAACTCGATAGCCTTTTGATACGACTCCAAAGCTTTGGTCAGAGGATCAGGATCAAGACTTTTAAAATTTTCTTCTTTGGTATTTGCTAATTCAAGATAGACATTTCCCCTGATAAGCCATGCTTTTGCATCCTGAGCCGTACTGGGATCCAGAACACATTGATTGATAGCTTCCAACGATTTATCTAATTTACCGGATTTCAGGTAATTAGATGCAGTTTGACGAACGTTTTTCTGTCCAAATGCAAGGGTAATGGCAGTAACCAATACCAAAAGTAATACGATTTTTTTCATCGATTTGAGTATTAGGATGATAGGTTTGAATTGATTTCCAGCCGGCAAAGATAAAAAATACACTTCTATTATAAACTAAGAAAGTCAAATTAATTTTCAGTTTCCGGTTGATCTGTTTTATTATTCACAACAGGATCCCCTAATGTGTCGTTCATATTATCATCTGTTTTCTCAATAGGATCAATCATTTGGTCCTCTTCGTTTACCGCCGCAACCTCCACATCAACTTTTGCCACTGCTGCAATGGAATCACCATCATCAATTTTAATCAGGCGGACCCCTTGAGTAGCCCGTCCCATTACCCTTAGGTTGGCAACTGCCATGCGGATGATTACGCCTGAGCGGTTGATGATCATCAGGTCATCACTATCCGTTACATCCTTCACCGCTATTACTGCCCCGGTCTTATCTGTTATGTTTAAGGTTTTGACTCCTTTTCCGCCTCTGTTCGTGATCCGGTAATCATCAAGGTCTGATCGCTTACCATATCCTTTTTCAGAAACAACAAGAACCTCACACTTTTTATCAAGCGGGATGCATATCATACCAATAACCTCATCGCTGGTTCCGGAGAAGGAAATACCGCGAACGCCTGCTGCATTGCGGCCCATCGGACGAACGGTCTTTTCGTTAAACCTAATCGCACGTCCCGATTTTAAGGCCATTACAACCTCATCGGTTCCCTGGGTCAGTTTTGCTTCCAGCAGCTGGTCTCCTTCATTGATGGTGATAGCATTGATGCCGTTTTGGCGTGGCCGGGAATATGCTTCAAGGGAGGTTTTTTTAATGGTGCCTTTTTTTGTTGCAAGAATGATGAAATTTGATGAAATATATTCTTCGTCTTTCAGATTTTTCACATTGATAAAAGCCCGTACCTTATCATCAGGTTCAATATTGATAAGGTTTTGAATTGCCCTGCCCTTGGAGGTTTTACCACCTTCCGGAATTTCATATACCCTGAGCCAGAAACACTTTCCCTTTTCAGTAAAGAAGAGCAAATAATTATGATTGGTAGCTACGAAAAGGTGCTCAAGAAAATCCTCGTCCCTGATTTCCGAACCCTTGACACCCCGTCCTCCCCTATTTTGTACGCGATATTCAGATAGGGGAGTCCGTTTGATATAACCCATATGAGAAATAGTGATGACTACATTCTCATCCGGGATCGTATCTTCAATCCTGAAATCTGAGGCAGCATAAACAATCTGTGACCTTGGCTCATCCCCAAACTTTTCCTTAATTTCCCTCAGCTCATCTTTGATAATGTTCATCCTGAGCGATTCATCTGCCAGTATACCGTTCAGGAAGTCGATCAGTTTCATCAGTTCGGCGTATTCTTCCTTGATTTTATCACGCTCAAGTCCGGTCAGCCGCTGCAACCGCATGTCAAGGATCGCCTTAGCCTGGATTTCACTTAGTCCGAAATTTGCAATTAATCCGGCCTTCGCCTCATCCGGTGTCTGGGATGCCCTGATCAGCGTGATCACCGCATCAATGTTGTCAAGGGCTATGAGCAATCCTTCAAGAATATGAGCCCTTTTGAGCGCTTCAGCCAGATCAAATTTTGTTCTGCGGAAAACAACTTCATGACGGTGTTCAACATAGTGAACGATCATGTCCTTCAGATTAAGCATCATCGGCCGGCCTTTGACCAGTGCGATGTTGTTAACATTGAAGGATGTTTGCAATGCCGTCATCTGATATAATTTGTTTAGAACCACATTTGTAATGGCTTCACGTTTAAGTTCATAAACGATGCGAACCCCGTTTCGGTCTGATTCATCACGGATATCAGAAATACCTTCAATCTTTTTATCATTTACCAGATCAGCCGTTTTCTTAATCATTTCAGCCTTGTTTACCTGGTAAGGCACAGAAGTAACGATGATTTTCTCTCTTCCGTGATCATCTTGTTCAATTGTTGTCTCCCCGCGAACTACAATCCGTCCCCTGCCTGTTTCGAAAGCATCTTTAACGCCGTCGTATCCATAAATAATTCCGCCAGTCGGAAAATCAGGGGCTTTAATGTGTTTCATCAATTCAGGAATTGTAATATCCCTGTTATCAATGTAAGCAATAATGCCGTCAACGACTTCACTCAGGTTGTGAGGGGCCATATTTGTAGCCATCCCCACAGCAATCCCGGATGCACCATTGATCAGCAGGTTTGGAATCCGTGAAGGCATCACGGTTGGCTCCTTCAGTGTATCATCAAAATTAAACTGATAATCAACAGTATCTTTTTCAATGTCGGCAACCATTTCTTCTGCGATCTTTTGCAGCCGGGCTTCTGTATATCTCATTGCGGCCGGGCTATCTCCATCCATAGAACCAAAATTACCCTGCCCGTCTACCAGTGGATACCGCAAACTCCACACCTGGGCCATCCTGACCATTGCATCATATACTGAAGTATCACCATGCGGATGAAATTTTCCGAGGACCTCCCCTACTATTCTTGCCGATTTCTTATATGCCCTGTTTGAAAGGACTCCCAACTCATACATTCCAAATAAAACCCGCCTGTGAACTGGTTTCAAACCATCCCGCACATCGGGTAATGCTCTCTGAACAATCACCGACATTGAATAATCAATGTAGGCGGTTTTCATCTGGTTTTCAATATTGACCTGAACAATTTTTTCTCCCGATTCCATTTCGTCTCGCACCATTAGTTATATGATTAATTATCAGATAGATAAAATATCTTTTATTATGTTACGAAGATAACAAATTTCCCTCTTATAACCATGGCCGGAGGTTAATTATTTTCCACTCTTACTAACATGAAAGTGTTAATAAATTAAGGGTATTCAGCGATTATTTAATGAATTCGATCGTATTTTTGATTGCCTTACCATTTTTACAAATTAAAAAGTGGTTCGATTTTTGTCATAGTTATCAACTTATCTTGATAAAGAGCATCTTATGGAAGCAAAATTCTCACAACGTGTAAAAGACGTTTTGATATACAGCCGGGAAGAGGCCCAGCGATTAGGTAATGATTACATTGGTCTGGAGCATCTTCTTTTAGGTATTATCCGGGAAGGGGAAGGATTGGCCATCCGCATTCTACGTAATCTAGGCGTAGATCTTGCAGAGATCAGGAAAAAAATTGAATTGGCTGTCGCCAGTCATAAAGAGAAGCCCACTGGAAGTGAAAACATCCCCCTTATCAAGCAGGCTGAGCGGGCGTTAAAAATAACCTATCTTGAAGCAAAACTATTTAACAGCGAACTCATTGGCACTGAACATCTTTTATTGGCCATTCTAAAAGATGAAAACAACCTTGTTACAAAAACATTTTCAATTAACGGGGTTAGTTACAACGCAGTAAAGGACGAACTTAAAGCCATTTTGACAAGTGGTAATGAAGAGCCCCGATTTGATCCGCAGGATATTCTGCCTAAAGATGATGACGACGAGGATCCTGAAGAGGGCGGTAAAAGCTTCAGCGGAAGTCAGAAAAAACCACAGGATTCCAAGTCAAAGACACCGGTATTGGACAATTTCGGCCGTGATATCACCAAGGCTGCCGAAGAAGGCAGGCTTGATCCCATTGTTGGACGGGAGAAGGAATTGCAACGCATTGCCCAGATTTTGAGCCGGCGTAAAAAAAATAATCCGATTTTGATCGGTGAGCCTGGTGTTGGCAAATCGGCCATCGCAGAAGGGCTTGCACTCAGGATTGTTCAGCGTAAGGTATCACGTGCGTTGTTCAACAAACGCCTTGTTTCCCTTGACCTCGCTTCGCTTGTTGCCGGCACCAAGTACCGCGGGCAGTTCGAAGAGCGAATGAAGGCGGTGCTCAATGAACTTGAGAAAAATCCGAACATTATCGTTTTTATTGATGAAATACATACGATTGTTGGCGCTGGTAATGCATCCGGTTCTCTCGATGCCTCCAATATGTTCAAACCGGCACTGGCACGCGGCGACATTCAATGCATCGGAGCAACCACCCTGGATGAGTACAGGCAATATATTGAAAAGGATGGAGCACTTGAACGCAGATTTCAAAAAGTACTCGTCGACCCGACCTCTCCGGAAGAGACGGTTGAAATCCTCAATAACATCAAGGAAAAATATGAAGATCATCACCTGGTGAAATATACGGATGATGCCATTAAAGCTTGTGTCGCACTCACAAACAGATACATTACAGACCGGTACCTTCCTGATAAGGCCATTGACGCCCTCGATGAAGCAGGGGCCCGGGTGCATATCTCAAACATCAATGTCCCTGATGAGATTGTGAAAGTTGAAAACCAGATTGAAGAGACACGGAAACTGAAGATGTCTGCCATTAACAGTCAGAAATTCGAAGAAGCAGCCGACCTTCGCGATACCGAGCGAAAACTTCAGGATAGTCTTGAACGTGAGAAAAAGAAATGGGACGAAAATGCTAAATTAAATCGTCAAACCGTAGCAGAGGAAAATGTGGCAGAAGTAGTTGCCATGATGACAGGTATCCCCATGCAACGGATCGCAAAAAATGAAAGTGACCGACTGATCAACATGGAAGCTGAACTGGAAAATTCGGTCATCGGACAGAATGAAGCGATCCGAAAGGTGGTCAAAGCTATTCGGCGTAACCGCGCAGGACTCAAGGATCCGAACAAACCTATCGGAACATTCATTTTCCTGGGTCCGACAGGTGTTGGCAAAACCCACCTGGCAAAGGTGTTATCCAGATATTTATTCGATACGGAAGATGCACTGGTTCGTATCGATATGAGTGAATACATGGAGAAATTTGCAGTGTCTCGCCTTATCGGGGCTCCTCCGGGATATGTCGGATACGAGGAGGGTGGGCAATTGACTGAAAAGATTCGTAGACGTCCATATTCTATTGTTTTGCTGGATGAAATTGAAAAAGCACACCCGGATGTCTTCCATTTACTGTTACAGGTGCTTGACGATGGTATGCTGACAGATAGTTTCGGTCGGCGGGTAGATTTTAAAAATTCAATTGTAATCATGACCTCAAATATTGGGTCAAGGCAATTGAAGGATTTCGGGCAAGGTGTTGGTTTTGCAACTTCAGCAAAACAGGCTGCCTCAAGTGATTATGCAAAAGGAGTTATTGAAAATGCGCTTAAAAAGGCATTTGCCCCGGAATTTATAAACAGAATAGATGATGTGATAATCTTTGAATCTCTCGAGCGTGAAGATATTCATAAAATCATCGACATTGAACTTAAGCAATTGTACGACCGGATAAAAAATCTTGGATACCAGATTTTAATTACTCCTGCGGCAAAGGATTATATCGCTGAAAAAGGTTGGGATGTTCAGTTTGGCGCCCGCCCGCTCAAGCGTGCTATACAGAAATATATTGAAGATACCCTTGCAGAGGAGATTATTAAAACCAAACTTACCGATAGTGATTTGATCACAGTTGATTACGTTGCAGACAAAGATGAAATTGTGGTTAATGTTTCAAAACTTGAACAATCTGAACAAACTCAGTAGTTTTCAATAGAATAAGTGATCTTTTTCAGCTTATTATTAAAAAAGGCTGTTTCGGAATTCCGGGACAGCCTTTTTAGGTATAAATACTTGATTAATAAGATTATTGACAATGCAATACCAAGGAGGGTCAGAATTTATAACAGTTATCTTCGATCAGTTTATCAGCTATTTTGCGGCGTGCATCCTTGACATTGATCCCACGAAGATTGGTGAGGGTTTCAATTCCCTTTTTAAATGTCCCGTTTAGTTCAGCGGAGATAAATGAATTTGCCGCATCTGTAGCTGGTTTCCTGATCTTATCAGCGGCATCGTAAATGAAAACATCGACTATCGCATGGTAAAGCCCTGAAGGATCGGCACCTTGAATATTTTCCATTTTCTGGACCCTAAGTACCAACGATTCTGACATATAGACCTCTATAATCATATCAGCAAGGTTGTTCAGCACCTCCTGTTCCAGAATCAGTTTTTTATCAAAATGTTTAGATGCACCATTGATGACAAGAAGAATGAGGTTTTTAAAGTTCTTTATATACCGAAGTTTTTCTTCGAAATAGGATTCGCCATCCTTTGGAAGGAGAGCAATATTTTCAAGGTTGGCTGTTATGGTTTCAGCTTTCCCAAATAGATCAAAGTCACCCTTCATCGCCCGTTTCATTGCGGTATCGACTACCAGAAGCCTGTTGATCTCATTGGTCCCTTCAAATATCCTGTTAATCCGGGAATCCCGGTAACCTCTTTCAACAGCCATCTCGGCTGAATATCCCATCCCACCATGAATCTGGACAGCTTCATCAATTACAAAGTCAAGAACCTCTGATCCATAAACTTTAAGAATGGCTGCTTCAACAGCATAATGGCTGATACCTTCGATTGAAGCTTTGCCTTTATCCATTCCGGCTGCTTTATGCAATTCGATCAGCTGATCAACGTCTTTGCTTAACCGGTAAATTGCACTCTCCAACGCGAAAGTCCTGATAACCTGTTCAGCCAGTTTATGTTTGATAGCTCCAAATGTCGAGATCATCACATTGAATTGCTTGCGCTCATTGGCATATTTTACCGAATCGGTGATTGCTTTCTTGGAAGCGCCCAAAACATTGGCTCCAAGCTTAATCCTGCCCATATGCAGAATGCTCAGGGCAATCCTGAAACCCTCTCCTCTGTTTCCGATCAGGTTACCGACAGGTACTTTTACATCATTATAAAAGATCTGGGCTGTTGATGAGCCCTTAATGCCCATCTTATGCTCATCAGGATTGACATTCACCCCGGGATAGGTTCTTTCAACGATGAATGCACTTAAAACCCTGTCCTTGTCAATTTTTGCAAATACAACCTGTGTATCAGCAAAATTAGCGTTGGTGATCCACATTTTCTGGCCATTAAGGATGTAGTGCTGACCGTCTTCCGACAAAGTGGCAGTTGTTTTACCTGAGTTTGCATCACTTCCAGCTCCAGGTTCAGTAAGGCAATATGCGCCTAACAACTCACCGGTGGCAAGGCGCGTAACATAACGCTGACGCTGATCTTCATTCCCATAGTACATAATTGGCAGCGTACCGATCCCGGTATGAGCCATGAATGCGACGGAGAACGAATGACCTGAACCGATTTTTTCAGCAGCGAGCATCTGGGTTACAAATGACTGTCCAAATCCGCCATACTCCTCCGGTATTGAAATGCCCATCAGGCCAAGCTCTCCGGCCTTTTTAAGGATACTTTGCATCAGGTTGATATCTGGGGAATCGATTTGCTCGATATTCGGGTAGAGTTCGGTGTCAAGGAAATCCTGCACCGTTTGGGCAATCATTTTTTGCTCTTCATCAAATTCTTCCGGAATAAAGATATCGTTGGCTTGCATTTCATTTACCAGGAACTCACCGCTTTTCAGTACTTTTCTATTCTCCATTTCAGTAGTTTTATGAATACTTATATATTTAATGATTGAACTATCAATTCCGCAATATCGAAATTTTTAATCTCTTCTTCCCTGTTTTTGTACTTTATTCCATCAGTAAGCATTGTCATGCAGAAAGGACAGGCAGTTGCAATTACCTTTGCTCCGGTACTGATGGCTTCTTCGGTACGTTCAATAAAAATTTCCTTCTCCCCTTTTTCAGCTTCCTTGAACATCTGTGCACCGCCGGCACCACAACACAAAGCAAAACTTTTATTTCTTTCCATTTCAACCACATTAGCCGTCAGTTTCTTCAGGATTGAACGGGGTTCAAAATAGATGTCGTTTGCCCGCCCAAGGTAACAAGGGTCATGGTACGTTATGCTGATACCGGATAATGCATGCAGGTCAATTTTCAGGGTGCCGTTTACGATGCATTTATCAAGGAATTGAAGATAATTGATCACTTCCAGCTCGGCTCCAAGGTCAGGATATTCATTTTTGAAGATGTTGTAACAGTGTGGACAAATGGTAATAATCCTTTTAATGCCATATGATCTGAAAATCTCTATGTTTTGAAGTGCCTGCATCTGGTAAAGCATCTCATTTCCGGCACGACGGGCAGGATCGCCGGTGCAGGATTCTTCCCTGCCAAGCACGGCATAACTTACCTTAAGGAAACTCAGTATTTTTGTAAAAGCCCTGGTCACTTTCTGGTAACGATCATCGAATGCCCCGGCACAACCAACCCAGAAGAGATATTCGGGATGTTCGCCACGAGCATGCAAATCAGCCATAACAGGGACTTCGACTTTACGGACTTCCATGATTGAACAACTAATTAACTTGTAACTCTAAATCTTTTGTCCACAACAGCCGGTCTTCCGGTGAGAATTGCCATGGAGCTCCATTGTTTTCGATGCAGCTGAAAACAGCCTTGATTCCGCCAGGGGCTGAAGCCTCTTCCATAACGAGGTACCGCCGCATATCGACAATTAAACCAGGATGGTTGATGTTAACAGGGCATTCCTGAGCACAAGCGTTGCAGGTTGTGCAAGCCCATAATTCTTCTTCTGTAATGTAATCCCGCAGGAGAGATTTATTGTCTGAAAATTCCATGCCATCCTTGACAAGTCCGGGCCCTTTTTCTTTCATTCTGGCCCTGACATCCATAATGACTTTCCGCGGGGATAAGCGCTTGCCGGTCAGGTTGGCAGGGCAAACTGAGGTACAGCGGCCGCATTCAGTGCATGCCAATGAATCAAAATAGTTTTTCCATGAAATATCTTCTGCATCTTTTACGCCAAACCGTAATACATGGGCTTCGGAGGGAGAAACAGCAAATGCATTATCCGGGTCAAGCATCAGTTTTACCTCCCGGGTTATGCTGTCCATGTTGGTCAATTTGCCCAATGGCTCCAGTCGTGAAAGAAAAACATTGGGTATGGACATAAACACATGAAAGTGCTTGGAATATGGCAGTATATTGGCAAAAATAAAAATGAGCAGAATGTGCGTCCACCAGCAGGTTTCATAAACCAGGTGTAACTGTGATGAAGATAAGCCTGTAAAGATCACTGCAAGATTGCTGCTCACAGGATATATGCCCGAAAGGGGCTCACCTGAATTAAAGGTCCCGGCGTAATAGGCCATATTCATGCCAAGGAGTGAGATCATCAGCAGAAGGATCATGCTCAAAGCAAGGTTTGCATCCATGTGCGAAACTGATTTCATCTCAATCCCATCAAATCGTTTGATGTGCAGGAATAACCTGCGGAACAGGAAAATGATGATGCAAATGGCTACGAGCAATCCAAAAATATCACCTGAAGCACTGATCAAATCGTAAACCGGCCCCAGGAATTTTAAAATTCGCTCAGTCCCGAAGAGTCCATCGATGACCATTTCAATGCTTCCAAATGCAATGATGCAGAAACCCCAAAACACCAAAGCATGAAAAAAACCAATAACCGGACGGCGGAAAATCTTTGTCTGGCCAATAGCCACGTCAAGTGTAACCCAAAATCTTTTTTTTAAATCCCTGACGGGAAAAGCTGGTTGGGTGAGTTTAAAATAACTGATGATGCGAAGTAAGGTGAAACTGAAGATACCAATTGTGGCAAGCAGGGCTATCGTGAATAGGAGCTGTTTAACCATGGCAGATTTATTTCCCCTTTAATTCTTTAACTGCTTCAACGAGCTTTGGAAGAACCTTGCTGGCATCGCCAACAATGCCATATTGGGCGGCAGAAAAAATGGGGGCATCTTTATCGGTATTGATAGCCACAATGAATTTAGATGAACTGACCCCAGCCAGATGCTGGGTTGCACCGGAGATACCGATGGCAAAATAAAGGTTTGGTGCGATGATCTTCCCGGTTTGCCCGGTGTGCTCGTCATGGGGACGCCAGCCTTCATCAGAAACCGGTCGGGAACATGCAGTGGCAGCGCCAAGGAGTTCGGCCAGTTCTACAATCGGGCCCCAATTGTCGGGAGTTTTCATACCCCTGCCACCTGAAACAACGATATCGGCATCAGTCAGAAGAATTTTACCACTTTGCTTCTGAACTTCTTTGACAGTTGTCTTAACAGTTGAACTGTTCCATTCAATATCGGCTGTTGTGATAACGGCATTGTTGGAAGTTTCAGTTAATTCAAACGAATTTTGAGCCAGGGTGAGAATCTTTATTTCTGTTTTTATGATCAGGTTGCTGAATGCATTACCTGAATAGACCTTTTTATATACGGTGAAAGGGTTGGTGCTGAGAGGCAGTTTGCTTACACCCGATCCGATTCCTGCCTTTAAGTGAACAGATAGTCGCGGTGCCAGAGCTTTTCCGGTATTGTTATTGGAAAGTACAACCACATTTGCATTTTCCTTTTTTGCAAAATCAGCAATGATGGCAGTATAGGCCTGGCTGTCAAAAACATTGATATTTGAATTTACCGCGCTGATGATGCGCGCTGCGCCATATTTCCCAAGTTTTTCCAGCTCGATGTTTTCAACATTACCCACTGAAAGTGCAACAGATTCGGTATTCAGCATTTCTGCCAACCTGGCGCCATAGGAAACAAGCTCAAAACTCAGTTTCTTGAATTTCCCATCCCAATTCTCTACAAAAATTAAAACTGACATATTTTGGTTTTTGTTTTATCTGAACGGATTAAATAATTTTGGCTTCATTTTGCAGCAATTCAACAAGCTGGCGTGGATTTTCCGGATCAATGAACTTGCAGGCAGCGCGTGGTTTCGGCAATTCGTAATTTACCACCTCTGTCAGTGATTCAATGGCTTCCGGTTCCACCACTTTCAGCGGCTTCGTTCTTGCCATCATGATGCCGCGCATGGCAGCAATGCGGGGTTCTTTGGCAATGCCCTTCTGAACAATGGCAACCACGGGAGCCGGTGAGGTCACGATTTCTTTGCCGCCGTCAATTTCCCGGGTAATGATGATTTGTCCATTTTCAATAATAACCCCTGAGACCGACGAAACAGATGGGTATCCTAAAAATTCGGCCAGCATCCCTCCTACGGTGGATCCATTAAAATCACTGGATTCAATTCCGCAAAAGATAAGATCGTAAGACTCGATTTTCAGTACATTGGCCAGCTGAGCAGCAACGAAATAGGCATCAGCCGGATCGGCATTAATCCTGATAGCGTTATCGGCCCCTATTGCCAAAGCCTTGCGAATTGTAGGTTCGGAGCCGACTAATCCGACATGTGCCACTGTAACAGTCTGAATACCGTTTGCAGCATTATCTTTTAATTCCAGTGCCCTGGTAAGCGACAATTCATCCCATGGATTAATTACCCATTGTATCCCCGCAGCGTCCAACTTTTTAAAGTTGTCCAGGAATTTAATTTTGGTTGTCGTATCCGGAACATTGCTAATACAAACTAAAATCTTCATTGAATAGTAGCGTTTAGAATAAAAACTGGATTTTGGGGTGCAAAGATAAAAAAATAAGAGGATAAAGAATAGCTATAAATTATCCCCATCTTCGAGACATTTGTTGTACTGAGTCATTGCTTTAAAACTCATGGCCATACTTGAAAAACCACCATCATGGTATATGTTCTGCATTGTTACTTTCCTTGACAAATCGGAGAAAAGTACTACTGAAAAATCGGCGCATTCATCGGCAGTCGCATTTCCAAGAGGTGACATCCTTTCGGTGAAATCAAGCAGCCCGTCAATCCCTTTAATTCCGCTGCCGGCAGTAGTGCGTGTCGGAGACTGGGAAATCGTATTTACCCGGATATGCTTCTCTCTTCCATAAATATATCCAAAGCTACGGGCAATTGATTCTAAAACTGCCTTGGCATCAGCCATGTCATTATAACCAACAAGGGTTCTTTGTGCGGCAATATAGGACAGCGCTAAAACTGAACCCCATTCATTGATCGCATCCAGCTTTTTAGCCACCTGAAGCATTTTATGAAATGAAAGCGCTGATATATCAATCGTCTTTTGAAAATAATCATAGTCCAGGTCATCATAGTCACGTTGCTTTCTAACGTTAAGGGACATGCCAATGGAGTGTAGTACAAAATCGACCTTTCCGCCCAGCACTGCCATTGATTGTTTGAAAACATGTTCAAGGTCTTTAATGCTTGTTGCATCTGCCGGTATTATTTCAGCATGACATTCAGCAGATAATTGATTGATCTCTCCAAAACGAAGGGCAACAGGAGTGTTTGATAAGGTAAAAACAGCACCCTCTTCATATGCCCTTGTGGCGATTTTCCAGGCGATTGATTTGCTGTCAAGTGCGCCAAATATGATGCCTTTTTTCCCTTTCAGTAGATTATGTGTCATAAAATATATTTAATTTAACACTTTAAATGATAATTACAATTAATTATTAAGCAATTCTTTAGCTGTTTGAAAAGCAGCTTCAGTTACAATCTCGTTACTTAGCATTTTAGCAATTTCTTCAACCCGATCCTGTAATGACAATTGTTTAATAAAGGTGTTGGTTATTTGATTTTTCTCAGATTTGTAAACCCAATAGTGATGATTTCCTTTTCCGGCAATCTGAGGTAAATGAGTGATGGCAATAACCTGCATTTTTTCACCCATCTGTTTTAGAATATTTCCAACCTTTCCGGCTATTTCCCCAGAAACCCCATTGTCTATCTCATCAAAAAAGATGGTTGGAAGCAAGTTCTTTTGGCTGATCATTGATTTAACACTTAACATGAGCCGCGACATTTCACCACCAGATGCAATGGCCGATAACTCACTGAGTTCAATCCCTTTGTTTGCACTGAATAATAATTTTACTTTATCTATGCCATCTTTCAATAAACCATCATCAGCTGTAAGTTCGACTTTGAATCTGGCCGTTGAAATGCCAAGTTGCAATAGTTTGTTAATCAATTCTTTTTCAAATTTCAAAACTATCTTCTGCCGCTCCGATGAAATTGCTTTCGCCTTTTCAAATAATTCGCTTTCCGACCTGCTAATTTCGTCAGTTAAGGTATGAATTCTTTCCTCCAAATTAAATATGTCAAATACTTTATTCTCAATATCATGCTGTAGGGTGATAAGTTCCTCGATAGTAGATTTCTGATGTTTGTTCAATAACCGGTAAAGCAGATCGAGGCGTTGTGATAACGTGGCTAATTCATCAGGATCAATATTAACCTGATCCTCAATAACCGAAAGCTCACCCGATATATCCTTGATATCAATATAGTTAGTTTTTAGTCTTTCAACAATATTTTTAAGTTCAGAATTAAATTTTACAATCCCATTCAGCGCATGTATTGCTTCCGAAAGTTGTGTAAGAACATTGACATCCGTTTCGGAAAATATTTGATGTGCATTGAAAAGGCTTTTCTTTATCTCACCTGCATGCCTTAGGAACTCCAGCCGCTCCTCGACTTCCTGTAATTCCCCACTTCTCAGATTCGATTTAATAAGTTCATCCAATAAGAACTGGTAATAGTCACGTTCCCCAACAGCCTTTAGCGCTGAGGTTTTAAGATCGGCAAGTTGTTTTTTAAGTTCTGAAAAATTAAAATACCCTGATCTGTATGCAGTTACTTTAGCTTGTATCCCCGCATAGCTATCGAGTACAGCTAATTGAAAATTCGAATCGTTAAGTGTTATTATTGAATTTTGAGAATGCACGTTTACCAGCCTGTCACCCAGATCTTTAAGAAATGTCAGGTTAACAGGAGTGTCGTTAATAAATGCGCGTGACTTGCCTCCCTGATTAATTTCCCTTCTGAGAAGAATTAATTCATCGAAATCCAATTCATTGATCCTGAAAAAATCCTCAAGATTATATCCCTTAATCACAAACGATCCTTCGATAATGCATTTTTTTGATTTGTCAAGCAGTATGCTTGAGTCGGCTCGCTGTCCTAATATCAGGCCCAGCGCTCCCAGGAGTATTGATTTACCGGCTCCGGTTTCTCCTGTTATTACAGAAAACCCTGTAGAAAAATCAATTTCCACATCCTGGATCAATATGTAATTCTTAATTGATAGTTTAAGGAGCATCGGATACCATGTATATAAAATCTGGCTTTGCCGGCGTTTCTATTTCGAATCTAAGATGACTTGGTATTTCGAGCTGTTGGCAGGATCAATTTCTTTTAAAATATTCACAATATTTGCCTTTTCCATTGGCGGAACACGCTGATCGCTATAGATGTTGACGATTTCATCGCGTTTTGCATCAAAGATCAGTTGCAAGGCAAACAAGTTGGGTTTTGCATTATAGAGACCTTTCAGAATTTCAATTCCTTCCGATACACTTCCCCTGCCCTGGTCAACTTTTTCGTACATTAAATCAAGACCCAAACGATGGTAACGGTAGGCAAAATCCCTGAGGCCTGAATTGGCAGGATTGATATAGTTATTTACAAGCCACCACCTGTTTTTATCACTTTCATAAGCTTTCCAACCTGGTTCCGGTGAATTTTGTGCTGCATTCACAACTTCCACAGCTTTCTCGAAAAAAGGGGTCCCGCCACTTGGAGAATATGAATCAAAATAAAAACCAAGAACAGTGTAGGAATAATAAGCCAACAAAGAGGTGAGGTTTGACGTATAGGATCCATCGGAGTAATCAAGGGGCTGATATTCGACATACCGGAACCTGATTCCCTTGTCAATGTAATTTAAAAGTGGAGAGTTATAGGAGGAATTAAACACAGGTCGGCGAACAACCACATTCAAAGTACCTTCAAATTCATCTGCACTCAAACGATCATTTATAGTGAGTAAAAAGGTGCATTCAATCCGTTCCTCGGAACCGACATTGAAATTGGTCCATTTTCTATTATTAATAAACTCATACATTGCACTTTGCAATGTTTCAAACACACGTCTGTCGGTGCCTTCCACCTTGGGTGTTGAAACGCTGATCATGCAGTTTAACTCCTGTGCAATCATCCTCGTAAAGGAAAAGGCAAAAAGGAGGGAAATCAACAAGGTTTTTATACTTACCATGACTGAATATTTCTGTCTTTAAGAAATTATATCCAGGATATCCGAAGCTACTTCCTGTTTGGTTTTTAAACTTCCGCTGTGAATATGACCGGCTTTATCAATAATTGTAACTTTATTTGTTTCCAGGCCAAACCCGGCACCTTTCTCGTTCAGGGAATTAAGCACAATAAAATCAAGATTCTTTTTCTGAAGTTTTTTTTGTGCATTCTCTATTTCATTGTCCGTTTCAAGGGCAAATCCAATCAACACCTGATCTTTTCCTTTTTGCTTTCCTAACTCCATGAGTATGTCCTTTGTCGGAGAAAGTTCAAGACATAATGTCGCTGAACTTTTTTTCATTTTTACGGCCGATTTTTGTTCACAGGTGTAATCAGCTACTGCGGCAGCCATAATGATTATGTCGGCCAATTCCGCTTCCATTAAACAGGCCTTATACATCTCATCCGCAGATTCTGCGTCCACTCTTCTGATTCCCGGGTTGCTGACAGTCAAATGTGTCGGTCCTGCAATTAATGTTACCTGAGCGCCTCTGGCTGCTGCTTCAGCGGCGATTGAAAAGCCCATCTGACCGGTTGAATAATTACCGATAAAACGCACAGGATCAATTTTCTCGTAAGTTGGACCTGCTGTTACCAGGATTTTTTTTTTATCCAGGGGTTTTCGGGATGCAAAGAAATCATTAAGTATTTGCAGGATACTTTCAGGTTCTTCAAGTCGACCTGGCCCTGACAGCCCGCTGGCCAATTCCCCCACCTGGGGTTCGATAATAATATTTCCGTATGATCTGAGAATGCTGATATTCTTTTGAGTAGAAGGATGTGCAAACATATCAAGATCCATGGCAGGAGCAATAAAAACAGGGCATTTTGCCGAAAGATAGGCTGTAACCAGAAAGTTGTCGGCAATACCATTCGCCATTTTGCCCAGGGTATTTGCGGTCACCGGTGCGAATAACATTGCATCTGCCCACTGTCCAAGCTCAACATGATTATTCCACTCACCGCTATTAGCTTTAAAGGGATCGATAATCACTGAATGCACTGAAAGGGTGGACATGGTGAGGGGAGTAATAAAATCAGTGGCGGCGGGAGTCATAATGACCCGAACCTCTGCACCTCCCTTTACGAGCAATCTCACAAGAAAAGGTATCTTATAGGCTGCAATACTGCCAGTGATGCCAACAACGATCTTTTTACCCTTCAACATAATTTACCGGATTGGGATTAGAAATCCTCAGGTCTTTCCTTATGCGGGTTGCGAAAATAAACCTCACTGTTCAAATACTCATGTATTGCAATGAGCGTTGGTTTTGGAAGATGTTCGTAATATTTGGCAATTTCGATTTGCTCACGATTCTCGAAAATCTCTTCGAGATTATCGGTAGTCGTAGCAAATTCAGATAATTTCTGGTTCAGTTCTTCCTTTATTTCTAGACCAATTTGATTTGCCCGTTTGGAAATAACAGCAACTGTTTCATACATATTATTGGTTCCAGCCGTAAAATCCTCGATGTTACGGGTCACTGCATGCACGTCCGTTTTTACCTTTTTATAATCCATGGTCACTTTGTTGTTTTTAATGTTTGATTCGTGGTATTTTCCTGATTGATTTTCTGATCCTTATTGTATAAAGACTCAAGTTCTTTCTTCGATCGCTCCTTCAATCCTGATGCTTCATCCAAAAATTTGCTCTCAGGAAACTGAACAATAAAGTCATTATACGATGTTAAAGCTTTTGAATGACGATCCTTTTTCTTTGTCTCGATGCTTTCCTTTGCATATTTATGGTACGCTTTAAAAACCAGGAATAAAATTTCTTCCTTGTGGGGTGTGTCAGGATATTCCTTTAAAATATTATTAAGTCCCTGAATGGCGGCAGAATAGTCATCCATCCTGTAATATAATTTAGCCATCCTGAAATCTTTCATCTCAAGTTTAATCCTTAATTTGTCCATTAAATCGTTACATTCCGAAACCCTTTTGCTGGTGGGATAGGTGTTGGTAAATAACTGCAGGTCCTTCAAGGCCTCAAAGGTCACTGACTGATCAAGACTATACTCCGGAGAATTAAGAAAGTTGCAATATGCAGCCATAAACAAGCATTCCTCTGCTTCCGGGGTATTTGTATAATTGGTTGTGTAGCGCTTAAAATAATAGGATGCCATTGTATAATCCTTTTGATTATAATAGCAAAATGCATAGTAATATGATATTTTCTGTGCCTTATCTGTTGCGCGCATAACACCTGATAACTGATCGAAAAGCTGTAGAGCCCGGGAATAGTCCTTTTGGGAATACAATTTGACCGCTTCTTCATACTTTTCATCTACTGAACCACTCTTCAGAATTTTTTGAAATTTACAGGAAGACAGTGAAAGCAGCAGGCTGAATGCTAAGAATAAGAGAACCTTATATTTCATGGTGCAAATTTACAACTTTTGATGGAAATATCATAATATTACCATCTGATAACGGGTTCTGACATGAAAAAGTATTTGTTTTTTGGTACTTTTGCATGCTGGAAAATCAATCACTTATCGTATAACTTAATTCATTCATAACGTGGATATTTTTGAAAAAGTAGCAGGCAATATGGGGCCATTGGGCCAATATGCCGATCAGGGTTTTGGTTATTATTCTTTCCCGAAACTTGAAGGAGAGATTTCGAACCATATGTTTTTCAGGGGGAAACCTGTACTTGTCTGGAGTTTGAATAATTACCTGGGATTAGCGAATCACCCTGAAATCAGGAAAGCTGATACGGAAGCATCCGCTCAATTTGGGTTAGCGGCGCCAATGGGTGCACGCATGATGTCGGGACAGACAAATTATCATGAACAACTTGAACGTGAGCTTGCTGCATTTGAAAATAAAGAATCTGCGTACTTGCTGAATTTTGGCTATATGGGAATGGTTTCGATCATTGACTCAATGCTTGACAGGCACGACGTTGTTGTTTATGATTCAGAATCGCATGCTTGTATTCTCGACGGATTGCGGTTACACATTGGTAAACGTTTTGTATTCAAGCATAATGACCTTGAAAATTTTGAAACCCAGATCAAACATGCAAGAAAAGTGGCTGATACCACCGGAGGCGGAATCCTGGTGATCACAGAAGGTGTATTTGGCATGCCCGGAGATCTTGGAAATCTTAAGGGAATTCTCCAATTTAAAGCTAAATACGGGTTCAGGCTTCTGGTTGACGATGCACATGGTTTTGGTACCATGGGTTCAACCGGTGCCGGAACAAGCCAGGAGCAGCAGGTTATGGATGGCGTTGATGTCTACTTTGGTACATTTGCAAAGGCTATGGCGGGTATCGGAGCATTTGTTGCGACTGAAAGACGTATCATTAAGGCACTGACTTATAACATGAGATCACAGATCTACGCAAAATCTCTCCCACTCCCGATGGTGGTTGGATCATTAAAACGTCTTGATATGATTCGGACCCACCCTGAATTACGCGAAAAATTATGGATAATAGTAGCAGCATTGCAAAGCGGACTCAGGGAAAAGGGATTCGATATTGGCAAAACGCAATCGCCCGTTACTCCCGTATTTCTTCAGGGCGGTCCTATTGAAGCCACCCAGGTTATTGCCGACCTGCGCGAAAATTATGGCATATTCTGTTCAGGTGTCATCTATCCTGTTGTACCCAAAGGTGTCATCATGCTCAGGCTGATTCCTACAGCGGCGCATACATTGGAGGATGTGACTGTTACAATTGCAGCGTTTGCAGAAGTCAAGAAAAAACTGGATGAAGGAAAATATTCTTCAGTATCAATTCCAGCGCTTGCCGACAAGTTTTAAAGAATCAGAATATTTCTTTAAGGACGACCATGTGGAATCTTATAACATGACCGGTAATGAAACCATAGTTTTGTCACCGGCTGATTATTAGTTTATCGAGATAAATCCTGTACCCGGAGTTAAATTTCAGGAAATATAAACCGTTCTGAAGGTGGGAAATATCGAGGTCTACTTGTATCATTCCGTGAAAATAGTCTATTACAGAGGAATAAACAATTGATCCTACTGTGTTTATTATCTGCACAGAGCATGATGGATTGATCGGCTTATCAGGCAGAACAAGCCGGAAGTGCCCATCAGACGGGTTTGGAAAAACCATCGTGGTGGAGGTTACCTTATCCTGGGCATCGTAGGTTAGCGGCCTGAGTTGGACATCCAGGATGGTTGTTGCCCATTTGGAGACACTGACGTTCCTGATTGTTTTTGTAAAATATCCCGGTGAAGAAAAAGACACATCGTAAACTCCTTCAAAAACCGGACGGGCATAAAAGCCTGATAAAGATCTCGTGTAAACTTCCGAATTATCAAAATCGTGCGATTGAATAAACACTTTTGCAGCAAGAGGTGCATCGTTTACCGTGTCAGTGACAACTCCGCTGAAACCATAGTGGACTTGCCTGATATAATTGAGAAGTGATGTATAATTATAATTCCAGAAATTAATCAACTGATTGGTTGGCAATAATTTAATATTTGATATCTCAACTGTTACTTCACGACAGTTATGCCAGTAATTCATATAATCTTGTCGTCCTCCATTTATTTCGTACCATGCATATCCGTTGGTTACACCGTTCTCCATATCTGTAAAATATCCTGCAGGAGCATTCTGGTGAACTGTGTCGGCCCATTCACGTCCAACAAACTGCCACCAATCATCATCAGCTGCCAGTTTTGACCAGGTGTCCCAAGGGTAGTTAAAAACCTCTGCCCCGCCATGAAAATTAGCGCTCATGGTAAAATGGTTGTTTTCTGCATAATTCATCCATGCTTCGGTTTCAACCTGCCATTGATTGCCATCCGGATGTTGTCCGACCTTAGGATCGGGGAAGTTGCGGTTAATATCAATATTGTTTGCATTGTATCGGGTCGCCCCATACACGGAGGCGTTGCCCCCATGGTAGGTACCGTCAGGATTTGCAAGTGGGTTGATGAAAATTTCAGTTGAATTAATCAGGTTTGTCACCGTTGGATTAGTATTGTAATTCGATAACAGATAATCGATAAGATGGAGCATTAACACATATCCTGTGGTCTCATCTCCGTGTATACTTGAAGTATAAAGAAATTGCGGTTCAGCTTCCGGCATTTCAGCATAATCACTGATTTTAACAGCCAGAATCAGCCGGCCCTGAATGGATGTGCCGATCGTATCGAGCTTACAGATATCATGGTATGCGGCTGCAAAACCCACCATATAGTCAAGATATTGCTGATACGAGGGGTAGAAATCCCAAATGATCCTGTTAATTGGTTGATGGTTTCCTGGAACAGGAATTAGTGACGATTCCTGCAAAAGGGTACCCGGATGCGGCAGAATTGTGAAGTCCGTTTTAAATTTGAGAAATTCAGAAAATTCAAGCTTATTGGCATAAGCAAATACCTGATGTCCCTTAACATTGTCAATGGAGATAACCTTTGTCAAGGTATGAATATCGTATAATTTGTGTACAGGAAATGTAAAATAAACCTCTCCCCTGTCATTGAAAAGGCTGTCGGTAGTGTTCTGGTTTATGTACTGAGCCTGGATGGTGTAGGATAGATTAGCCAGGAAAAAAATCAAAATAATCAGCGAGATTTTTTTCATCTGTTAATAATTTTGATTTCGCTGTTTTTTTTAAACTATTTTTCGATTTGCCCAATGTGATTTTGAATAAGCTTATATACTTCCTGATTCACTGGAACAAGGGGTAGCCGTGTATGACTGTGACAAAGACCTTTGATCTCCAGTGCAGCTTTAATTCCAGCAGGGCTACCATCGGCGAACAATGCGTTTGTAAAATCGATTAGCTTGTAATGAATTGACCTGGCTATGATATAATCTCCCGACAATCCAACTCTTACCATTTCTGAAAATTCATGTGGGTAGGCGTTTGCTGTTACCGAAATCACTCCATCAGCCCCTGCGGCTAAAAGTGGTAACGTGATGGCATCATCTCCAGATAAAACCAGAAAATCTTTTGGCCGGTTTTTAAGTACCTGATAGATCTGGTCCAAATTCCCGGAGGCCTCTTTTATCCCTACAATGTTCTGACAATCACGGGCGAGGCGTAATGTGGTCGTTGCTGAAATGTTACTGGATGTGCGGCCTGGGACCGTATATACTATAACAGGCACAGGGCTCGATTCAGCTATTGTTTTGAAATGCTGGTAAATTCCTTCCTGCTGTGGTTTGTTGTAATAGGGACACACCGAGAGTATGGCATCAACTCCTTTAAAAGGTGTTCCATGTATGGCCAATACGACATCAGAAGTACAATTTCCTCCGATACCAATTACCAAGGGTAGACGTTTATTAATTGTCCTGACAGAAAATTCAATGAGCGCTTTTTTCTCAGGTTTTGAAATGGTCGATGCCTCCCCAGTTGTACCAAGGACAACAATAAAATCGACACCACCCTCAATAACATGACTTATTACTTTCTCATAGGCTTCAAAATCAATTGCTCCCGATTTTTTAAAAGGCGTTACAATGGCAACACCTGTCCCTTTAAATTTATTAAAGCCTTTTCGCATCAGAATTGATAATTGTGAGGTAATGTTGTATCTGTCCCAAATATTCATTGGTAGTCATGGTAGGTTTTGTATCGATCATCAAGTCATAATAAGCAGTATTTTCTTCCGAAAATTTACCAACACGAAGCAATGCATTTGATAGCCCTGCAATATATTTGAGCGGGAAATTGTCCTGTAAACTCAGATCTATCAGAAGGTCAAATTCTTTTTCAATGAAATCCTTCACCTGTGTATGAATGGGTTTATAAAACCATGTGAGATCACGTTTTGAAAAAAAATCATAGGATAACTTTGGTAAAAACCGTTGTACCAGGATCTTGTTTTTAACAAATCCCAATGCTTTAACCTCTTTATGTTCACTCTGCAACTGAGATACGAACTTTGAAACAAGGTCATAATCAGGCACATCATTTAGTGTGTACAGAATGCCGATGCGTTGTGCATCCTGAAGAGTGACCATCTTATGATGATTTACACTCTTCAAATTTTCCTTTCTGAAATAATACCGGCCGATCCTTCTCCTAATGTTACCAAACATAATCTGCAGTTTAATTTTAACTCAGACTGAATCGCAAATTTAACAATTCCAGTTGAAACATGCAACATTTAACTAATCTGCTTACAAACGTGATGAAGTGAAACAAAGTATCATTCATTATGTTAATAAATTATAAATTTTGTAATTCTCCTGTTTGAGTTAAATGGCTAATACAAGTTATCTTTGCTTTAAAAAGGGGCCGGAATGAAAGTTACTTTTCTTGGGACAGGAACCTCGCAGGGTGTGCCAGTAATTGCATGTGAATGCAAGGTTTGCCAATCAGACGATATGCGCGACTGCAGGCTCCGTTCTTCCATCTGCATCGACACAAACGGGCTTCGGGTCATTGTAGATTGCGGACCAGATTTCAGGCAACAAATGTTGCGGGAAAAGATACGGTCGATCGATGCTATTCTTGTCACCCACGGTCACAAGGATCACCTGGGCGGGCTTGACGATGTAAGAGCATTCAATTTTATCAACCACCGGCCAACTGATGTGTTTGCATCCAGGGAGGTGCAGCGGATAATTAAAATGGAATTCTCCTATGCTTTTGAAAAGGACCCATATCCCGGTGTACCTGAAATTGTCCTGCATCGTTTAATCAGCAGACCGTTTATTATTCAAGGACTCAAAGTAATACCAATCAGGGCTTTACATTATAATAACAATAAATTTGTGTTCGGCTTCCGGATACACGATTTTACGTATATCACGGATGCAGTGAATATTACTGAAAAAGAAAAGAAAAAGATCAGGGGATCACGGATTCTTGTTCTCAATGCACTTAGGAAACAAAAACACTATTCACATTTTAATCTTGAGGAAGCTATCGCATTAATGAATGAGATAAAACCTGAACAAGGCTACCTGACACACGTCAGTCACCAAATGGGAACCCACAAGGAGGTGAGCCGTGAATTGCCTGAATTTGTCAAACTTGCCTACGATGGCCTTTCTATAACTTTCTGACTTTTTTAAGTGTCAGCAGATTCATCGGGTTTGTGCCAAGCCCCCGTATGTTCTTTTGAACAAATCTTAAAACCTGGTCATAATAGAGGATGACCACAGGCGCCTCCTCCATCATGATTTTTTCCATTTGCTGATAATATTCCAACCTGAGTGAATCATTGACGGTCGACATTGATTTTTCAAAGAGGCGGTCAAAATCACGGTTTGAAAAATGGGTATAATTAGGCCCCCTGGGACAAAAATTCTTGTAATAAAACATAGAGAGATAATTTTCTGCATCCGGATAATCTGCAATCCAGGAGGCCCGGAAGAATGACAATTTTCCCTGGGCCTTCATTTCTTTCACTGACGCAGGAGGACTGACATCGATTTTCAGGCTTATACCAATGGTTGCAACCTGGTGCTGAATATACTTGCATATGTCAAGATAATCGGAGGTGGATGTCAAGGTGAATTCCGGTAACCCCCTGCCGCCCGGATATCCAGCAGAAGCCAGCAGTTGGATGGCTTTCTCAGGATTAAAATCGTAAAATATATGAGATGAATCAAATGATGGCAACCCTTTTGGGGTAATTCCCTGGTTCCCGGGGGTTCCTATATTGTTTCGTAAATACCTGATCATTTTTTTCCGGTCAAAGGCCTGATTAATGGCTTGCCTGACCCTCCTGTCTGCAAGGGCACTTGGATTCTTTGTCTGACCGGTTGTGTCAACCATAAAACCAAGATATTCCGTATTAAGATAAGGCTGGGTGTACAGAACGATACGAGATGCATACTTTGGCTGCAACTTTCCTTCCCGAGTCAGCAATTCATCCTTATAAGTAGGGTCAATTCCCGAGATGAAATCAAGTTTTCCTTTTACAAATTCAAGAAACGCCGATTGTTTGTCTGCAACAAATGTTATAGCAACTGCATCAAGAAATGGTAAACGATCTCCATCCTGATATTCAAAGTATCCCTGATTTTTAACCAGGATCAATTTCACACCCTCTTCCCACATTTTGAATTTAAAGGGGCCGGTGCCCACCGGATTGCTTCGAAATGCTGCTCCAAAATAATCTACGGCTTCATACGGAATTACTGAACAATACTGCATGCTCAGAAGTCCTAGAAATGGTGGAAAAGGTTTATCTAGTCTGACAACCAAAGTCGAATCATCCAACGATTCAAATGGCATTTTCTCCTGATCCTTGCTTATGTTATTGAAAATCCAGGCTCCGGGTGAAGCAACAGAAGGATCAATAATCCGTTGAAAGGAGTAAACAAAGTCTGGGGCAACCACACGCCGCCCTTTCCTGTTTTTAAATGCCGGACTGTCATGAAAAAAAACATCATGACGCAGATGAAACACGTATTCAAGTCCCGAAGGTGAAATCTCCCACGAACTGGCAATGCAAGGCCCGGCCTCCAACCGGTCATTCAGCTGCACCAGTCCGTTGAATAACTGGTTCGTGGCCCAGATAATGGCTTGATCCCTTGCAAATGCCGGATCCAGTGTGGTTATGTTTGCAGCTTCGTTGTAACGGAACACAGTCTTCCCCGATTGCCTGTCATGATTTTTACATGAGAAAAGCAATGCGAACGAAACCAGGAATAGAAAGTTGTAGTATTTCATAAACAATGCGCAAAAATATCTGTTTTTTCCACAATCTCAATTATAAACGAAGCGCAACCTTAAAAACAGTAATTTTGCTGTTTTCAATCCAATCGTAATGTGGAAATCCAATGAAACAAAGCTCCATTCTGTTGATTATACTCTTCTCATTCTTTACCATCGGCCATGCACAGGATTTTTCGGCCATGAAAGGATCTGAGTATTGTGCCCTTAAGAAATCGAACTTACAGTTATCGCAACATAGTCCGTTCAATACCAATTCGGGTCCGCAACATACCTTCGATGTGATCAAATACACCTTGAATGTTGATCTTTACAGTTGTTATTCTTCTCCCTTTCCAAGAAGTTTTACAGGTTCAGTAATAATTAATTTCAAAGTTGATTCAACCTTGAATTCCATCAAAGTAAATGCGGTAAATTCCTCACTCATTATTGATTCAGTGAGACTTTCGGGTATTTCATTTACGCATTCCAACAATATGCTGACCATTCAGCTTGACCGTATTTACAATGTTGGAGAAGTGGCTGATGTTAAAGTTTATTATCGTCACAAAAATGTCCAGGATGATGCCTTTTATTCAAACAATGGTACCGTTTTTACCGATAGTGAACCTGAAGGAGCCCGCAAATGGTTCCCTTGCTGGGATAAGCCATCTGATAAAGCATTGTTCGACTTGACGGCCAGGGTAAAATCCAATGTCAAACTTGGCTCTAACGGAATATTGGCCGATTCGACCCTCAATGGCAATTATCTTACCTATCATTGGATTTCAAACCAGAATGTTGCAACTTATCTCATGGTAATAACTTCCAAAGTTAATTATCAACTGAACATTGGTTGGTGGCACAAGTTAAGTAACCCAGCCGACAGTATCCCTTTAAGATATTACTTTAACCAGGGCGAAAACCCGGCTCCTGTTATGGCGATTCTGCCAGAAATGACAACCTGGTATTCCCAGAATTTCATTGAGCATCCTTTTGAAAAAAATGGTTTTGCAACACTCAACTCTGACTTTACCTGGGGAGGTATGGAAAATCAAACACTTACCAGTTTGTGTCCGGGTTGTTGGAGTGAAAGCCTTGCAGCCCATGAATATGCCCATCAATGGTTTGGTGATATGATCACATGCAGCACATGGGCCGATATTTGGCTGAACGAGGGTTTTGCAACCTGGACAGAGGCCTTCTGGTATGAAAGTGATGGTGGCTATTCGGCCTACAAATCGGATATCAACTCTGATGCAAACAGTTATCTTTCAAATAATCCCGGCTGGGCAATTTCTAATCCTGATTGGGCCGTAACAACGCCTTCATCCAACGTTTTGTTTAATTACGCAATTACTTATGCGAAAGGCGCCTGTGTACTCCACCAATTACGTTATGTGCTTGGTGATGCCCTGTTTTTCCAGACATTACAGGCATATTGCGCTGATACAAATCTGAAATACAAGTCGGCAACCATCCAGGATTTTGGTGCAAAGGTAAACCTGATTACCGGCGAGGATTTCAATTGGTTCTTCGATGAATGGATTTTTCAGCCAAACCATCCAATCTACCAGAATACCTATAATTTTACAGCACTTGGCAATAATCAGTGGAAAGTCAATTTCCATATGAAACAAGTGCAAACGAATGCATCCTTCTTTAAAATGCCTGTTGAAGTTAAAATCCGGTTCAGCAATGCCACTGACACTATCATCAGGTTTATGAATGATGTTAACTTTCAGCAATTGTCGTGGACCGTTGGTAAACAACCAATTCAATTTCAGTTTGATCCCGACAACATGATTGTGCTGAAAGGTGGTGGCACTGTTGTTGGTACAGATGAAAACGTTTATGAAGGATCAAGGGTTTTCCTTTCTCAGAATGTCCCCAATCCTGCAAATGCCAATACAACGATAAGCTACGAAATCACTGAACCAATGAATGTCAAACTGGAGATTATTAACATGCTGGGTATTGTACTGATGTGTCCGGTCAATTCAACACAGCCCGGTGGCAAACATGAAACGATCATAGATTGCTACAGTCTGACCCCGGGAAATTATTTGTGTAAACTTTCTGCCGGCAGTGATGTTCAGTATAAAAAGCTGGTTATTATTAAATAGGACTATGAAAGCGATTTTCCTGTTCATCCAGGTGCTGTACTTTTTTGTTGCAGCGCAGGGACAGGTCGTTTTTTCTTCCTCACGAAATGCTGACACGCCTAAAATTTCCACGACCAACAGTTTTGATGTTTTAAAGTATAAACTGGATATTGGATTGTATCAGTGTTACTTTCATCCTTATCCCAACTCATTTTCTGCGCATCAACGCATTACCCTCCTGGTTGATTCTGTTTTATCAGGTATTGCCCTTAATGCAGTTAATACCTCGATGGCCATTGATTCTGTAAGTTTTGCCGGAATATCATTTACACACCAATCGGATACCCTGAAAATTCTTCTCGACCGTACATACCAACCCGGTGAAATTCTGGATTTGGATATCTTTTACAGGCATCATGATGTAACTGACAACGGTTTTTATGCTTCCAACGGTACGGTTTATACAGATTCACCACCTGAAGGAGCCCGAAAGTGGATGCCATGCCGGGATCAACTTTCCGACAAAGCTGTCTGGGAATTAATTGCCAGGGTACCGTCATCCGTAAGACTAGGTTCAACCGGGCGCCTTGCCGACTCAACTATTGCTGGTGACACCATCAGTTATCACTGGATTTCGGATAACCCGGTTTCAACCTATCTAATCACCCTCTCTTCGAAGATCGGATTCATGATTCATAAGAAATACTGGCGCAAGCTGTCCAATCCTGATGACAGCATACCTGTCAGGATTTATTATAATGCAGGAGAGAACATTGCAACGATAGATTCTACCATACTACCCCTGACCGATTTTTTTTCATATAAGTTTGGTGATTACCCTTTTGAGAAGATCGGTTTTGCAACCCTGAATTCCAGTTTTCCCTGGGGAGGAATGGAAAATCAGAGTATGGTAAACCTGGGGCCATATGGATATAATGACATTGATATTATTGCACATGAACACGCTCACCAGTGGTTTGGCGACCTGATTACCTGTGGAACATGGGCAGATATTTGGTTAAACGAAGGATTCGGAACCTATTGTCAAAACTTATGGGTAGAACACATTCAAGGGCCGGGTGCATATAAATCCAGCCTGAGCGCATTGGCCAGCTATTATCTCACCAACAATCCGGGGTGGCCGCTATATAACCCGGAATGGGCTATTCGAACACCTGCGGCCGGTTATCTGTATAACCAGTCTGTTTCATACAACAAAGGGGCCTGTGTACTGCATCAGCTTCGTTACGTAATGGGAGATTCCCTGTTTTTTCAATTGATGCATGCCTATGCAACTGATACCAGCCTGATGTATAAAAATGCTTATACCCGTGATTTTACGGGAAAAGCTTCAGAAATTTCGGGTGCCGATCTGAATTGGTTTTTTAATGAATGGGTTTTTGCTCCAAATCACCCGATTTATAATAATACATATGATTTTGACAGTCTTGCAATGAATCGATGGAGGGTAACCTTCACTGTCAGCCAAAGTCAGGAAAATACGATCATTTTTAAAATGCCGCTGCAAATAAGGATAACCTTCAGTGATAATGCCGACACCCTTCTCCGCTTCATGAATGATATCAATCACCAGGATTTTATCTTTTCATTTTCGAAGGAACCAGTCACGCTTTCCTTTGATCCTGAAAGAAATATTCTTTTAAAACAGGCTACTACGATCAGGAAGTCCTGGTAATTCCAGGGGAGTTCGAAAAAAATCAAATTAATGCAATAGGAATCTTACCTAGTGTAATTTAGGTTCAACGGATTTTTTACCCGTTCTTTGAGAAGCGCCAGGTCTTTTATTTCCTGCATTTCATCGATATAATGGAACCTCAGACCCTTTATATAATCAGCCTTTATCTCTTCAATGTCCTTTTGGTTTTCCTTCGACAAGATTATATCTTTCAGATTTGCCCGACGAGCTGCCAGCATTTTTTCCTTGATTCCTCCAACCGGCAACACTTTTCCCCGTAATGTTATTTCTCCTGTCATGGCTAATCTTTCACGCACTTTAAACTGGGTAAATGCTGATGCCAGGGCTGTAAACATTGTAATTCCGGCTGAAGGCCCGTCTTTGGGCGTTGCTCCTTCGGGTACATGAATGTGAACATTCCAGTTTTGAAACGTTCCGGGATCGATGCCAAATTCTTCTGAATGTGCTTTAAGATAAGCCAGGGCAATTGATGCAGATTCTTTCATAACATCTCCAAGGTTTCCTGTCAGGGTAAGCTCACCTTTGCCCCTGCTCAGACTGACCTCTACAAACAGAATTTCTCCACCGGCCATGGTCCAGGCCAGGCCGGTCACAACACCAGCCACATCATTGGAAATGTATTTATCAACCTGAAAAATGGGAATACCCATAACCTTTTTCAGATCAGTGTCAGCAAGCTTTTTATTGAACTTCTCCTCAGTTACAATTGCTTTAACTTTGCTGCGGATTATCTTAGCTATGCTTTTTTCGAGTGTCCTGACACCTGATTCACGGGTATAGTCTTCAATGATCTTTTTGATGATCTCTTTACTGAACTGGATCTGACTTTTCTTGATCCCATGCTCCCTGAGTTGTTTTGGTAATAGGTGCCGCAGGGCGATTTCAACCTTTTCCTCCACTAAATAGCCAGGGATATCAATAATTTCCATCCGGTCGCGTAAAGCAGGATGAATGGTACTTAACGTATTTGCAGTCGCAATGAACATGATCCTGGAGAGATCATAATCAATTTCAAGATAATTGTCATAAAATGCAATATTCTGCTCCGGATCCAGCACTTCAAGCAATGCTGCCTGTGGATCGCCATTGATGTTCATCCCCATCACCTTGTCAATTTCATCGAGTACAAATACAGGGTTGGATGATTTTATTTTTTTCAGACTTTGCACGATTCTGCCTGGCATGGCCCCGATGTAAGTCTTCCGGTGCCCCCGAAGTTCCGATTCGTCCCGCAGGCCTCCCAACGACATCCTGGTATATTTCCTGCCAAGGGCCCGTGCAATGCTTTTTCCCAGGGATGTTTTTCCTACCCCCGGAGGGCCAACCAGGCACAAAATGGGAGATTTTAAATCCCGTTTCAGTTTGATAACTGCCAGGTGTTCAATGATACGTTCCTTAACTTTTTCAAGCCCAAAATGATCCTCATCAAGCACAGTCTGTGCATGATGAAGGTCAAGGTTATCGGTAGTGTACTCACCCCATGGCAACTGAACCAGGGTCTCCAGGTAGTTCGTCTGGATTGAATATTCAGCTGCCATCGGATGCATACGTTGCAGTTTACTCATTTCCTTTTCAAATACTTCAGCTACCTCTTTTGACCATCTTTTATCTTTTGCCTGTTCACGAAGCGCATTTATTTCCTGACCATTTGGGCTACCGCCCAACTCCTCCTGGATGGTTTTCAATTGCTGGTTCAGCAGGAAGTCTCGCTGTTGCTTGTCCAGGTCAGTCTTGACTTTATTCTGGATCTGTTGTTTTAAATCAGCAACCTGCAATTCTTTAGTAAGTAAGGTAAGCACGCTGTTGGCACATTCGGTCAGGTCAGCTATTTCAAGTAAATTTTGCTTTTCAGTAAGCTCTACGTTAAGGTTTGACGATATAAAATGAACCAGAAATGAAGGCGATTCGATGTTTTTTATGGCAAAGGCTGCTTCAGAAGGAATATTTGGAGATTTGGTGATTATTTGTATTGCCAAATCCTTCAGTGAAGCAAGAAGCGCACTGAATTCACCATTGTCTGCAGGAATATTTACCAGTGCCTCAAACGCTGAAACTGAAGCCAGTATATAGGGTTCTGATTGAATCAGCTCCCTGATGGCAAACCTGCGTTTCCCCTGGATGATTGCCGTATTGCTGCCATCAGGCATCTGTAATATTTTAATGATGTAGGCAACTGTTCCAACTTTGTTGAGGTCGTCAAATTCCGGGTCTTCAACATTCGCATCTTTCTGAGCCAATACGCCAATAATCCGGTTCCCCTTGTAAAATTCCCGGATAAGCTTTATCGATTTATCACGGCCCACGGTAATGGGAATAACTACTCCCGGGAAAAGAACAGTATTCCGCAATGGCAGTATAGGAAGCACTTCGGGCACATCCTCAGTATTCATTGCTTCTTCATCCTCCGATGAGAGTAAAGGAATAAACTCTGTTTCCGAATCAACTATATCAGAAAATATCAATGCATCATGCTCCATCAGGTTCTCCATAATTTATAAAACAGTCAATATGTCACACCCCATGCAAAAGTACCGGGGGTGCAATACTGACAATTTATGTGCCAAGAAATAATTATCGGTTGATTAAAGGTATTTATTCTTTAAGGTAAGATTATAGACACTTGTAAGGAGTTCGCGTTCAACCTCATCAAAATTCCGGCGGCGGCGTTTAAAGACAATTTCTGCAACCTCCATGGCTTTGTTGATGCTATAGTTTGTATGGCCGCCCGAACCTCCCCAGCTAAAAGAAGGAATGAAATTTCGCTGAAATCCGGACCCAAAAACATTTGCACTAACCCCAACAACAGTACCCGTGTTAAACATGGTATCAATCGCACATTTGGAATGATCGCCCATGATCAAACCACAAAACTGAAGATGTGTATTAACGAACGTTTGTTTGCCATAACTCCACAAACGGACATTATCATAAGTATTCTTGAGATTGGATGTGTTCGTATCAGCGCCAAGGTTACACCATTCACCTATGACGGAATGTCCGAGGAAGCCGTCGTGTGCCTTATTTGAATACCCGAAAAGCACAGAATTATTTATTTCGCCACCAACCCTGCAATACGGTCCGACCGTGGTCGGACCATATATTTTGGCAGCCATTTTAACTTGTGCTCCATCACAAAGTGCAAATGGGCCACGTATAACGGCTCCCTCCATTATTTCAGCATCTTTCCCGATGTAAATGGGACCTGTTGATGCATTGAGGATGGCAAATTCAACGCGGGCTCCTTTTTCGACAAAAACATGTTCACCTCCAACGACCCTGTTCGTATTACTAAGCGGATTTGATTTTCTACCTTTTGTCAACAGGAGAAAATCGTCGGCCAGGGCAATTTCATTTTTTGAAAAGATTTCCCAGGTATGATTTATTTTCAGAGGTGCATTTGATATGATTATTTCTTCGATTCCTTCCGTTGAGGCATCGCCGACATGGTTGAGTTCTTCCTCGGTAACATGGAGTGCAATAATGGTGTCGTTATAAACAACGGTCTGATTTGGCTTCAGGTTTTTAACTGCTGCAATTATCTCGTCATTTGGACAAATTGAACCGTTGATCAATACATTCTCAGCCATTTTTACAATTGGAAATTTGGCCGAGAGGTAGTTGTCGGTAAGTGTGGAAGTTGTTGCTTTCAGCCGTTTTTCCCACTTTTCCCTGATTGTTAATATGCCGATCCGGATATCGGCAACAGGCCGTACAAATGTCAGGGGCAGTAGGTTTGTCCGGACTATACTTTCATCGAAAAGAATATAATTCATAGTTCAAAAAGATTTTAACAGGCCAAAGATAATAAATAAAAAGAGCCTCCATTATAAAACGGAAGCTCTGCGAAAATATTATTGTTGCAGTTTATTTACCTGCTTTTTGATCAAGATGTTTTTGATAACGGCTTTTAAATTTATCAACACGGCCTGCTGTATCAACCAGTTTCATTTTACCGGTATAAAAGGGATGTGATGTGTGTGAAATTTCCAGCTTGATTAATGGATACTGAATGCCATCATCAAATACAATGGTTTCTTTCGTTTTGACAGTCGATTTTGAGATAAAAGAATAGTCATTCGACATATCTTTAAAAACAACAAGTCGGTAATCTTTGGGATGAATATCTTTTTTCATTGTAACAGGGTATTTTAATGAGGGTGCAAAAGTAATGATTTTAATTTAGATTCCAAAGATTTTTTCTCAACATTTACCTGAAAGTAAAAAGTCAAGCGTGTCAACCTCATCTGCATAGTCCCACAATGCAGGGTGCTGCACCATACCTGGCACAACAACAGGTACAGTAAGCATACTGTTGCATACAATACACTGTATTAAATTCTTCATGGCTTTCAGCACATTTATTACATTATCAATACTGGAATAGTATTCATAGTTCAAAACAGAGATCCGTGAATTCAGCGCCGGATCTTCCTTCAGAAGAAGAAATCCTGTGTCAATTACGCGTTCCTGGTTAACCATGAAAATGGAGCTGCTGTAGTCATAGTTATTTCTGTATTTATTATGGTTGGCATAATAGGCATACTTTCCGATGGACTTAACCAGTGCAGTAAAGTCATAGCCTTCCGGAATCCAGATTTTCGAAACACTGCGGCACCCCATGCCAAAATAGAGCATGATGTCATCAGCTAGTTTCATGAGCACTTCTTGTGATTCATCACCCCTGACTATGGCAACACTGTTCCTGTTTTTCCTGATGATGTTCGGATATTTACCGAAATAGTATTCAAAGTATCTCGATGTATTGTCACTGCCTGTTGCAATGATCGAATCGAAACGTTCAAGCCTGCCGGAAGTAAATGTTATCATCTGGTGCCATTCAGGTAAATAGCCGGTCAGAATTTCTGCCATGGCAGGTATCAGCCGCAAATCGGAGGAAGATAACCTGGCGATGAGTTTATGTCCTGACATCAGTACGCAAAGAAAATCATGAAATCCCACCGCAGGAATGTTACCCGCCATCACTACTCCTATCGTTTTGGGGGTCATTTGTTTGCTGAAATGGTTCCCGTACCGTGAAATCCAATTGGCTAACTGTTTATACTGCAGCGCTTCACCAATGCTATTCAGGGCAAGCCGGATATTTTCCGGCGTAAACCATTTATTTCCCTCATTTGCCTGACGGGCTGCCAAAACGATAGGTGCCAAATCAGGCTCAGTTGAATCTTCCTGGTACCGGCGCAGGAGCTCACCCAGATATGCAAATGATTCGATCCGCTTGTCAATTGTCATAACAACTTTTTATGCAAAGTTAACCCAATAAAATAAAAGCAGCTGATTCCCGTTACTTTCACATTGTAAAATTAAGCTAACGATCTTGATGCGTTTCCTTACGATTTTAGGATTTTTAATTAATATTTACGGCTGTTATTATCCAGTTTCAGGACAAGATTTTCAGAGGATCAAACAATCAGAAGATACCCTGGCTTCCATTTTAACTGTCATTAACCAAACCACGGACGACAGCCTACGAAGGATTCTCAATACCTCATTCTACAATATTATGCACGAGACTCTGATGCTTCCAGGTGTTGACCATTATCCATTTCAGTCCCTTAAAACATTGGTGAAAATCTCCTCGCCGGATGATAAATTAACCATCTATCACTGGAACCTACCAAGCAACCGGGGGAAACATGCGTATTTCGGTTTTATTAAAATGCTGAACAGGGAGCCGGCGGCTGTGTATCCCCTTAAAGATATGGCCGATTCGATATCATTGCCTGAATCTGCATATCTCGATCAATTTCACTGGTTCGGAGCGTTATATTATAAGATCATTCCCTGCCTGTCAAACCAGGGGAAGCCCTATTACACCTTACTTGGATGGTCTGGCAAAGATGGGCTGGTCACCCGAAAAATCATTGAAGTGCTTACCTTTGATGAACAGGGTGGGCCAAGATTCGGATTGCCTGTTTTTCCTGATAATGGCGAAGGGAAAATGACAAGGATAATTTACCGGTTTTCGGCATCAACCTCCATGTCGTTAAAATATGAGGATCAGACGATAGAATATGATAAAAAATGGAATCCCAAAAAACGTAATTTTGAGTATAAGACAAAAATAGTAAAAATGATTGTCTGCGACCGTCTTGTGCCACTGGATCCAAACCTGGAAGGACAGTTTCAGTTTTATGTTGCTGCCGGAGATGTATTTGACGGGTACGAATTTAAAAATGGGAACTGGAGCTTATTAAAGGGAATCGATTCAAGAAATAAAAAATAAGTTACCCCAAACTTAAATACTGATTCTCACTCAGATAAAAAAAAAAGACCTGAAATTGCTTTCGGTCTTTTTTTTTAATATTTTTGAATTCAAAATTAAAATCACGTACTTTGTTTGTTTAATATTGCAACGCAAAATTCATTTACGCAGATATAAATTAAAAACCTTCACTCTATGAAAAAGCACAATTTTAACGCTGGTCCCTCTATTCTGCCTCGTATTGCCGTTGAAAACTCAGCAAAAGCTGTTCTGGACCTCAACGGTATTGGTTTATCCCTGTTGGAAATTTCGCACCGCAGCAAAGATTTTCAAGCCATTCTTGACGAAACAGTGGCTTTATTTAAAGAACTTCTCAACATTCCTGCCGGATACCAGATCATATTCCTGGGAGGCGGCGCAAGCATGCAGTTTTGCATGATCCCTTACAACTTTCTGAATAAAAAAGCAGCTTATCTTGAAACAGGCGTTTGGGCTCAAAAAGCCATCAAGGAGGCGAAATTTTTTGGCGAAGTAAATGTTGTTGCATCTTCCGCTGATAAAAACTTCTGTTATGTGCCAAAGGATTTCACCATTCCGGCAGATGCTGATTATTTCCATATTACAACAAACAACACAATTTATGGCTCAGAAATCCGTCATGATATGGATTCCCCTGTTCCATTAATCGCCGACATGTCATCTGATATACTCAGCAGGCCTGTTGATATTGCCAAATACGACCTGATTTATGGTGGCGCTCAGAAAAATTTAGGCCCTGCCGGTGTTACATTTGTGATCATCAAAGAGTCGTTATTAACCAAAGTTGAGCGTAAAATACCTACCATGCTTAGCTATGCAACCCATATGAAGGAACCCTCCCTGTATAACACACCACCTGTTTTTGCTATTTTCATGTGTCTTGAGACACTGCGCTGGATAAAGAGCCTTGGGGGTGTTAAAGCAGTGGAAGAAATGAACATTAAAAAAGCAAACCTTCTTTACGATGCCATAGATAACAGCAAAATGTTTGTGGGCACTGTGGCTAATGACAGCCGCTCGCTGATGAACATTTGCTTTGTGATGAAAGAGCAGTATAAGGATAAGGAAGATGCCTTCATGGAATTTTCCAAGACCAAAGGTATGATCGGAATTAAAGGCCATCGGTCAGTTGGTGGGTTCAGGGCTTCGACCTACAACGCCATGCCGATTGAAAGTGTTCAGGCATTGGTGGATGCGATGCATGAATTTGAAAAAATGAACGCGTAATAAAACATTTTGGGGCATCCGAACCGGATGCCCCTCCTTAAAAAACTCAAAGACATGACAAAAGTATTGGTAGCTACCGATAAACCTTTTGCTGCAGTTGCGGTGAAGGGCATACGCAAGGTTGTGGAAGAAGCCGGCTTCGAATTGGTTCTTCTTGAAAGTTACACAAGCCAGGATGATTTTATAAAGGCCGTGGCAGATGTTGATGCCGTAATTATACGCAGCGATAAGGCGGATAAAGCTGTGATTGGTGCAGGCAACAAACTGAAAGTTATTGTGCGGGCAGGTGCCGGTTATGATAACATCGACCTCCAGGCTGCGACAGAAAAGGGTGTTGTTGCGATGAATACTCCCGGACAAAATTCAAATGCAGTTGCAGAACTGGCACTGGGAATGATGGTTTATTATGCCCGTGGCTTCTTCAATGGCAAATCGGGCAGTGAGCTGATGGGTAAAAAGCTCGGAATCCATGCTTACGGATTTGTCGGCAAGAATGTTGCCCGCATTGCCAAGGGGTTTGGAATGGATGTGTTTGCTTTCGATCCCTTTATTTCGCGTCAGGAAATCGAAAAAGACGGTGTGAAATGGGTGGGATCCGTAGAAGAATTATACAGCGCATGCCATTTTGTCTCCCTTCATATACCAGCCAACAGCCAGACAAAGCAATCAATTAATTTTGCACTGCTTTCGAAAATGCCTGCTCCTGCCTGTCTCGTAAATACAGCCCGGGCAGAAGTAATAAACGAAACCGATTTGCTGAAAATGTTCCAGGAACGGAAAGATTTTGCCTATCTTTCAGATGTTGAACCAACCAACAAGGCTGAAATTGAGGCAGGTTTCAAATCCAAGTTTTTCTGTACACCTAAAAAGATGGGCGCACAAACAGAAGAGGCAAACGTTAATGCCGGCATCGCTGCAGCTAAACAAATTGTTAACTTTATCAAAAACGGTGACAGGACATTTCAGGTAAATAAATAAATC
>CAISJJ010000027.1 GCA_903885595.1 uncultured Bacteroidales bacterium | reverse complement strand
CGATTTTGAAGCAACCAACATCCAGTACATCGAATTCTGGATGATGGATCCATTTGTGTATGACTCTTTGAATTCCGGTCAGCTGTATTTTAACCTGGGTGATATTTCTGAAGATATTCTGCGTGATGGCCGGAAGAGTTACGAAAACGGTTTGCCCACAAGCGCCGTGGTAACCGGGGTGGACACCACCGATTGGGGCCGCGTTCCGCAACTGCAGGCGCTGGTTGACGCATTCGATAACAATACAGCTTCACGTCCATTCCAGGATGTTGGATACGATGGGTTACGGGACGCTGATGAGATTTCATTCTTTGATACAACCTATATTGAAAAGGTCAGCAACGTCTTCGGACAGGCTTCGGCCGCATATAAAAATGCATCTACCGATCCCTCGGCAGATAATTTCCACTATTTTCGCGGAACCGATTATGACAATGACCCGAATTTCAGTAGTATCCTGAACCGTTACAAGAAATATAACGGATCTGATGGCAACAGCCCTAATACTGAACAATCTCCCGAAAGTTATCCCACTTCTGCAACCACACTTCCCAACATTGAGGATATTAACAAGGATAACACCCTGAGTGAATCAGAACGTTACTACCAATATGTGGTGCAGTTGCGGCGCGACCAGATGAAACCCGGGATGAATTACATTACCAATGTTTATAATGCTACTGATATTCCTTTGGCCGATGGAACACGCGGGTCGGTTAACTGGTACCAGTTTAAAATCCCTATTCATACACCGGATAAAGTCGTGGGGAATATCAACGATTTTAACTCCATCCGCTTCATGCGTATGTTCTTCAAAAACTTTCAGCGGCCGGTGGTTTGTCGTTTTGCCACACTGGAACTGACACGGGGGGAATGGAGAAAATATGATAAAAGCTTACTTTCTCCCGGTGAATATATTCCGGATGACTACCAGAATCAAACCCAGTTCGACATAGCTACCGTGAGTCTTGAGGAAAACGGGAGCAAAGAACCGATACCTTATGTGATGCCCCCGGGGATCGAACGTGAAACCAACTGGGGATCGACCAACATGCAAAAGCTCAATGAACAATCCATGTCATTTAAAATTTGCAATCTGGTCGACGGTGATGCACGCGCTGCCTATAAAACCGCCGAATTTGATTTCCGTCAGTTCAAACGGTTGCAAATGTTTGTTCATGCCGAACAAGCCATCCGCTCGCAAAACCTGAAGCCTGGTGACCTCACCATTATCATGCGCATTGGGTCAGACTTTTCCGAGAATTATTATGAATATGAAATTCCCCTGAGTTTCACGCCATGGGGGACAAATAACGATAATCCCGATGCCATCTGGCCCGAAAGCAACGCATTTGATATTGAACTTGAACGGTTGGTACAGGTAAAATATAACCGATTGATCGTCATGCGCGACAAAGGCATCGAGTTGACTGCCAACACACCCTATACTGAATATGACGGGGTTAATAAAATTACCGTTGTCGGATCACCAACCATCAGCGATGTGCGGGCGATCATGGTTGGAATCAGAAACCCTAAAAAGAGTTCTCAGTCGCCCGATGACGATGGCCAGGCAAAATGTGCCGAGATATGGGTGGACGAGCTGCGCCTTTCCGATTTTAACAGGGATGGCGGATGGGCTGCAACCGCGAGGGTTTCAGTTGAACTGGCTGATCTTGGACGTTTGCAAGTGACCGGATCATACAGCAGCGCTGGTTTTGGCACACTCGAACAAAAACAGACCGAACGGCAAATGGAATCAATTCTGACTTTCGGATTCGACACCGACCTGGAATTAGGCAAGTTCTTCCCGGCCAAATCTGGAGTCAGGCTCCCATTGCACTTCGACTACTCCATGCAGCAGAATAGTCCGAAATATGACCCGCTTAACCCCGACCTCTATCTTCAAGATGTTCTTAATGCCTTCGACACCAAAGAGCAGAAAGATTCAATCAAACAACTTACACAAGGTTATACACAGCGAAAAAACTTTAACCTGATGAATGTAAGGAAGGATCGTACTTCCGATAAAAAGCCGAAGATCTACGACATTGAAAACTTCAACGTCAGCTATGCCTATTCTGAAATTTACCACAGGGATGTCGATGTGGAATATGACCTCAGGAAACGCTTTACGGGGGGACTGGGATATACTTTTGCCGCTCAGCCAAAGAATGTCCTTCCTTTTCAAAGAGTTGCCGTGTTGAACAAATCAAAAGCATTCGCATTGATCAAGGATTTCAATTTTTATTACCTCCCAAAATCTTTCTCTTTCCGCACAGATATGAACCGCGAGTTCAATCAACGCAAATTCCGGAATAAAAGCCGGGCTATCGTGCCTATGGAAACTTTCTACATCAAGCGATGGGATTGGAACCGCACCTATGACTTAAAATATGATTTTGCACGGTCGGTGAGAATCAGCCTGATCGCCAACGCCAACGCCTTTATAAACGAACCTCCCGGCCAGATTGACCGTTCAAACCGCGACCAGGTGTGGAGTGAGATCTTCTCATTCGGAACCATGAACAATTACACCCAGGCTTTCAATATTACCTGGGAAGTTCCAATAGGTAAAATCCCTTACCTGGATTTTATAACACTGAGCACCTCCTACCAGTCGACCTACCGCTGGAGCGCCTCAGCGCTCTCAGTGCAAGCCCAGTACGGGAATGCCATAGAGAATGCAGCCCAAACGGCCCTGAATGGCGGGTTTAACATGGTGACGTTGTACAATAAAGTTCCTTACCTGAAAAAGATCAACCAGGCCACAGCTGGAAATTCAAGGACAAGCAAGCCGCCTGCAGTCAAGGATAAGAACCTGGCCAAGCAAGACAGCCTGAAACTTGAAAAAACAGGACCCAGTGTCGGTAAAATTATTCTGGATGGAACTCTTCGTTTCCTGATGGGTATCCGTACTGCACGGTTTACCTATACTCAGGGAAACGGGACCCTGTTACCTGGTTTCAAACCTGAACCGGTTGCGCTGGGAAATAACTGGGGTTTGAATGCCCCGGGATTAGGATTCATATTTGGCGATCAACGTGATATCCGGCCGGAAGCTACTTCTCATGGATGGATTACGGCAGATACCATGCAGAACAACCCATATTCCAACAAGTTCAATGAAAATCTGAATATTACGGTCAGTATTGAGCCCATCAAGGATTTACGCATCGAGGTTGTCGCAAACAGACAATACTCGAAATCTCATCAGGAATATTACAAAGCAAATGCTAAAGGTGAGTTCAGCACATTTTCGCCGCTTGACCAGGGAAGTTTTTCTATGTCATACATCATGATTGGAACCTCCTTTGCGAAAGAAGATGAATTCGGGAAGTCGGCAGTGTTTGAACAGATGAAACAATACAGGATGCAGATAGCCATGCGCTATCAGGCGCAAAATCCAAATTCCAAGACTTTCAACGATTCTACCGGCTTCCCGGTCGGATACGGCCCAACTGACCAGGAGGTGCTTATCACTTCCTTCCTTGCCTCATATTCCGGTAAAGATCCGGCAAAAATAAACCTCACTGCCTTCCCGAGCATCCCGCTGCCCAACTGGCGTATAATTTATGACGGTCTTTCAAAATTGAAAATATTTAAAACCTGGCTGCGTACACTCACCCTGTCACATGCCTACATTTCAACGTATAATGTGGGTAGTTTCAATTCAAATATCCAGTATCGGGAGATTGAAGGAATGCCTGTAGAGATTGATGATGCCGGCAATTTTATTCCAAAGGCACAAATAACGGTGGTGTCGCTTTCCGAACAATTCAATCCACTGTTGAAAATCGACATGGGTTTTATCAACAGCCTGCTAGCCAGTGTTGAAATGCGACGTTCAAGAAACCTTTCCTTCAGTTTTGCAAATAACCAGCTCACCGAAGTATCAAGTAATGAATTCATCATTGGAATGGGATACCGGTTAAAGGGAATCCGGTTTAATCTTTCGGGGGTTTTAGGTGGAGGAAAAAAGACAAGGACCAACAGCGACCTGAACCTTAAGCTGGATTTTTCAATCAGGAAGAATAAAACAGTATTGAGGCGCATTGACCAGGATGTGAACCAGGTATCGGTTGGTCAGCAGGTGATGTCGCTCAACTTCTCAGCAGATTATAACCTGAGCGCCCGCTTTAACGTTCGGTTCTATTTCGACAAAATCATCAATACCCCCTACGTTTCAAATCAGTACAGAACCTCAAACACCAAAGGCGGAATCGCACTGCGGTTTACACTTTCACAATAATTTGCAACACACATTTTGCATTTTATAATTTGCAATTTGCAATTTGCATTTTGCATTTATTTAAAATAATTATGTATTTTTGAAAAAATCTTAAACACAAACTACCTATGAACGTTCCTGCAAATCTGAAGTACACAAAGGACCATGAATGGCTGAAACCTGAAGGTGATTATGCATTAATCGGCATTACCGATTTTGCCCAGCACGAGTTGGGAGATATTGTTTTTATGGAGGTGGAAACCGTGGGTGAAACCCTGGGAAAGCATGAGTCATTTGGTACTATCGAAGCTGTGAAAACTGTTTCCGACATGTTTATGCCGGTTTCGGGAGAGATCCTGGAATTCAATGATGCACTGACCACAAAACCGGAAACCATCAACAAGGACCCCTATACCGAAGGATGGGTGATTAAGATTAAAATTTCTAATCCGGATGAATTAGCCGAACTTCTTGATCCTGAACAATATCAGGCGTTGATTCAGGCATAATCTGATTCATGGATCCCAAACCTGCCAGCTAACGTATTCTTAGGTGACGGGCAATATTTATCAGGGATTAGGTGATTGGGTTTTCCTCCTCTTTCTGTCAGTTATCGGAAACTGTCTGAAAGTATTCAAAAACGATTTTCGCTTTTGATTTTCCTATTACGTCCTGCAGCTCTTCCTGCGAAGCAAGCCTGATGTTTTTTACTGATTTGAATTTCCATAACAGTTTTTGGTTTATCGAGAACCCGATTCCCGGAATTTCCATCAACTGGGGCGACATCGTCGCTTTTTCACGGCGGCGGCGATGGTGCGTGATCCCAAACCGGTGTGCTTCGTCGCGCATCTGCTGAATGATTCGGAGCGTCTCTGATTTTTTATCGAGGTACATCGGCAATGAATCATTGGGATAGTAAATCTCCTCCAGTTTCTTTGCAATCCCGATCACTGTCATTTTTCCTGAGAGCCCTAATTTATTCAAACTTTTCAGCGCTGCGCTCAATTGGCCTTTCCCGCCGTCGACGATAATCAGCTGGGGTAATGGTTTTTCTTCGTCCATCAGCCGCTTATATCTTCGAAAAATGATCTCCTCCATCGAAGCAAAATCGTTGGGCCCCTCTACTGTTTTAATGTTGAAATGGCGATACTCACTTTTATCGGGTTTGGCATTTTTAAAGCATACCATTGCAGCCACAGGACTGTCGCCCTGGATGTTAGAGTTGTCGAAACATTCGATATGCGACGGAAATTCGGTCATACGGAGATCCTTCATCATGGTGTCGAGGATACGGCGTGTTTTATGTTCGGGATCAACAAGTTCTTTCTGCTTTTCACGTTCAAGCTGGTAATATTTCACATTACGTTCCGACAGTTCCAGCAGTTTCTTTTTATCCCCGATCTTCGGCACGGTGAAATTCAATCCCTGGATTTCATAATCCATCTGAAATGGCACAATAATCTCCGGTGAAACACTCTCAAAACGCTGCCTGATCTCGGTGATGGCAATCGAGAGCAACTCTTCGGGACTTTCATCAAGTTTTTTGACCATCTCGATGGTATGAACCTGGATGATGGCGCCATTCATTACCTTCATGAAGTTGACGTACGCGTGCGGCCCCGCCGATACGATCGAAAAAACATCTACATTGTTGATGGTCGGGCTCACTACCGTCGATTTACTCTGGTATTTGTCAAGCAATTCAAGTTTTTCTTTAACAAAATGTGCCTTTTCGAATTCCTGGGCCGATGCGTAATGCATCATCAGTTCCCTGAGCTGTTTTGCAACGGTTGTAATGTTGCCCTTGATGATCTCTTTGATTGCTGCAATTGATTTATCGTACTCTTCCAGGCTTTGATGTTCCTCGCAGGGTCCTTTGCAGTTCCCGATATGATATTCAAGGCAGACCCTGAATTTTTTTGTCCGGATGTTCCTGTCGGTCAGGGCCAGCGAGCAATTACGCAGCGGATACAACTGACGGCTTAACTCAAGCAGCGTGTGCATGAGCCGCACATTGGCATAGGGCCCGAAATAGGTCGATCCGTCGCGGACTACATGCCGGGTAGGAAAAATCCGCGGAAAAGGTTCATTTTTTATGCAAATCCAGGGAAAGGTTTTATCATCCTTGAGCGCTACATTGTAATGAGGCTGGTACTTTTTGATCAGGTTATTTTCGAGCAGCAGGGCATCCTGTTCGGTCTCCACCACAATGTATTTGATGTCGGCGATCTTGCGTACGAGCATCTGAACCTTTCCGCTGATGGAGTTGATCTTGGCAAAGTAGGAGCTCACGCGCTTCTTCAGGTCTTTGGCTTTGCCAACATAAATAATTCTTTCCCTTTCATCAAAATACTGGTAAACCCCCGGCTTGTGAGGCAGGTTCTTCACGATGGATTCAAGATGTGAGAAGTATTTGTTCAGCGAGTTCGACATTATTATAAGGGTGTCTCAGGAAATTGCTTGCTTTTTAAGCGCAAAGAGGCAAAGATAACCCAAATCCCTGTTACATCCCGTTGTCAAATTCGAACTTCGCCTCTTTGACTTTTTTCCCGTTGGTGCCGAAATTGAACACAAATCCGAGGTAGATAACACGTGCATCGCGGCGGCGCGTCGATTCCTGTATCAGAACGGGCGTATTTACTGTACTTTTGTTTGTCTGGGAGTTGAACAGATCAGAAATGGTGGCAATCAATGAGATCCGCTTTTTCCATAGATCCTGCCTGAAACCCAGGTTTACAACCCACGAAGGTAAACGATACCCCTGCGGGGTAAGAACTTCCGAGCGGTATTGTCCGAAAACCTGGAACAGTGTTGTTTTTGTGATGTTGAATGATGCATTTGCCTTGGCATTCCACGAAAAGGTAGATTTGTCGCTGCTGTAGCCGATGTTTGAGGCATCGATCACACTGTAAAAGCCCGAAGCGCTGAAATTGAGGTTCATTACTTTCCCTGCCTGCCAGTTTCCGCTGAGGTCGATCCCGGCCGACTGATCTTTTGCAAGGTTTTCAATGGTAGTCTGCAGAACACTGTCGTTCAGGCTGGTCGTAACCCTGGTGAACCCGTTGATCTTATACCGGTAAAAGAGGGTAGGAATAAATGTGAAATTTTCGGGACGGAAGCAATACCCGAATTCGAGCGAATGGATGTCCTCAGGTTTCAGGTTGGGATTGCCGACATAAATATTCCGCGGATCGCGATATTCAGGGACCGGGTTCATGTCTTCCCCGTCGGGACGATTGACCCGGCGGCTGTAATTCAGCTGCCATTCATTTTTCCCGGATGCAATTGCAAGGTGAACCGTAGGATAGAGTGCAAAATAGTTACTTTTTATGGTGGTGTCGAGGGTGATGAAATTCAGATCGACGGTGGTTTCTTCGGCACGCAATCCGGCCATGGCTGTGAATTTCTTCCAGGTGCCGGTCACGGTTCCGTAAAATGCATAAACCGTCTGGTTCGAATAAAAATGGTTGGTCGCAGCGGTATCGTTGTACCATTTTCCTGTTTCGGGATCAAGGTGATCAACCACCTGGTCCTGGTCGCTGATCTGCACGATCTGTTGATAGCCTCCTTCGAGACTTGCATTTTCCCATAATGGACGTGAATAATCGACAGAAATGGTGAGCTCCTTGTTTCCATTGTTTCCCTGGGTATGATCCTGGCCTTGCGGGTATGCCGGAAGTGTATAATCATTCACCCAATAATCATCTTCCTTTTCCGTTTCCTGTTGGTATTCCAGGTCAACCCGGAAGATATGATCATTCTCCCGGTTAAAAACATGCTCATAGAAAGCGATGACCCCGGCGCTTTGTTCTCCCTCTTTGCCGTTAAGCGTGCGGGTGTATTGTTCATTGGGCTGAAGCACGTTATCCTTATAAAGATTTTCATCGGTATTTGAACGTTTATTCTCCCGAAAGTTATAGGTTCCCGAAATGCCTGCAGCATCCTTTTTCCCCATACTCCAATCCGATCCCAGCTGCACCAGGTGCGAAAGGGAACGTGAACTGCCCGAGGATGTTTGTTCAAGGTATGTCGACTGATGGCTGATCGTATCGATGGTCTGGGAATTAAGTTCACCACTGCGGAACCGGTAGTCCTGTCTGAAACCATAGCTTCCGAAAAGATTTACCTTCCCGGTATTGTAATTGAGCTGGAGGTTTGTATTGAAGCGGCTGTTGTTCCCGGCATTAGCCCCGAGGATGGTATTGAACCCGGCTTTCCGCTCCTTTTTCAGTATGATGTTGATGATCCCGCCGGTTCCGTCGGGCCGGTATTTGGCTGATGGATTGGTAATGACCTCAATTTTCTCCACCAGCGATGCAGGCATTTGTTCAAGATTTGCGGAACCGGTCATCACCGAGGGCCTCCCATTGATCAGGATGGTAACGCTTCCCGATCCGCGGAGACTGATATTTCCGTCAATATCTACCGAGATCGATGGGATGGTCTGGAGCATATCTGTCACCGTTCCGGTTTGTGACTGGATGTCCTTCTGAACATTGAACACTTTCCGGTCAATGCGGTTGATCATCATGTTCCGCTCGCCGGTAACCGTCACCTCGTTCATGTTGATGGCAGAGGAGGCAAGGGCTATTTCCCCGAGATCTTTCCCGGGATTTTTACGGCTGATGCTAAACGTTTTGGTTTTTTGCTTTTCATATCCGATAAAGCTGTACTCAATATAAAAGGTGCCGTAAGGAATATCTTTCATGTTGAAAAATCCATTGCTGTCGGATACAACGCCGTTAACCATCGAATGCATTATGGTATCGCGCAGCACGATGTTGGCATATTCCACCGGGTTATCGGTTCCCGAATCAATCACCTGTCCTTTTACAGTGCCTGCACCTTTATTCTGGGAAAACAGGGAAAGTGGTGTTGCGATAAAAAGCAGGGCAAGCAGGACAATCCGGTTCATGAAGATTATTGGTAGAGTTTATGCAACAAATATACTTGTTTCATCAAGGGCATGAAAACAATTAGACAGGATGGCTGAATTTACCTGTAAAATAAGAAAAATTGGCTATTTTTTCAGGATGTTTACCCCCCCCCCGGCAACGTAAAAATAAATGACGATCCCTTGCCGGGTTCACTTTCGATCGCGAATTCCCCGTTGTGTCTTTCGATAAACTCCTTGCATAGGGTCAGTCCGATGCCGGTTCCTGATTCGTTTTCCGTTCCCGGCTCTGAATTTTGAAAATCATAGGTCATCAAGGCATGACAGATTTCAGGCGACATGCCGATCCCATCATCAGTAACTCTTATCTCTATGTTATCAGGATCAACTGATTTCCTGGCAGCAATCGTAATATGTCCCCCGCGCGGGGTGAATTTCAGAGCATTGCCAATCAGGTTCCGGAATATGGCGGCAGACTTGTGATATGATACTGTACCTCATTTTTTTTCCTGGCAATCTCGGCAATCTGTCTGGTCATGAAAGCGGGATTCACCTTGGTCAGGTGCGTGCTGTCGGTAGTAACAACATCTCTTTTGGGATCGTCCAGATATTCATTAGGACTGACAACGTGGGTTACCGGGACATATATTCCGCCATGAGAGGCATTCCAGGCCTGTGTTGTCAGAATCTCCTGGAAAAATGAGCGGGAGGCCTCCTTGATGATCAGGTTGTTATTGTCATATATGAAGTAAAGGTTTACGAAGAAGGAACCTGAAATAAACATGATCCAGAGTAATAATAAAAGGAAAATGTTTTTTTTCTTCACCGTAGATTTATGATGGTATAAAGATAATCAATTCTTCTGACGATTTCAAAAATTCCCTTCACAGCGAAAACTAAGCGTGTCCGAATTACGGATTCAGGCAGCATTGTTTGTATTTTTTCCCGCTGCCGCAAGGGCATGGATCATTACGCCCGGGTGTTTTTGCGACGGTTACCGGCATTTGAGGTTTATCAATGAATGATCGCACTGAACTTTCAAATCCTTTTTCCGGCAAAGGAAGGGCATACGGGTCAGACGCTTCAAAGTCCTCATCTAAATAAACACCGTCATCTTCAAAGTTGTCATCTTCTTCATCACCGTCATCTTCAAACAGATCCTCCATTTCACTCCTGAAATAATCGTATTGTTCGAATATTGTCAAAATGGGTTGGATATCCTCGTCGCTTATTGAACCTGATAAATCTGCCTCCACATCTTCAAACGGACCGGAAAAATCAAGGGATACCAGATCGTGGTCGAACATGGTTTTAATTGTATCCGACAATTCGATGGCTTTTATCCGGCAGCATTGAATCATCATTGAACCAATCAAATCGGTATCGATAATCTGGTCATCTTCACGATGGTCGATGAAATAATGAAACACCTCATCAAACCAGCCGATAACTTCGACTCTCCGCTCAGGCTGATGTATTGCAATGTGTGAAACTGCGTCAGAAACTGCATCTCTTGGAAAAAGCGACAGATTGGGAATGAACATGAATTTTTTCAACGTTTCAAGCTGATGCTGCCCCAACTGATAAATAGCCGGAACCATGCATTCATCAAAATATTCGTCAAACCAGTCAAAGTAAAATGTTTCATCTTCTTCAAGCAAACCCATAATCACAGGAAGACTGCTTTCAGACCTGCATTCCGTCAGGAACAACACTGCATGGATCAGAAAACGGGCGCTGACCGGGTCTGGAAATTCCTGAGTATCATCTTCATAAAAAAAATACTGATACCGTTGCCGCGCATCAATGATCATCTTTTCCAGATCGCGGATAAACATGTCGTGGGGTAAGGTTAACAGGCTGGTAATTTCCTCAGGAATCAGTGTTAAGTCACTATCATATAACATTTCAATTTCAGGGAGCTCGAAAGTTGGTGCAGTTGTCAATTGCGGCAGACTTCGATCGGCATATTCTACCTTACGACGCTTGGGTTCCCATTCCTCAAACAATTTCATGTTACGGTTCATGCGGGCATGATCAACGATTGTCTCAGCCAGGTTGAGTAAAAGATAATCAGGATTCCTGGTTTTTATGGCCTTCAGCCGTGTGGCTGCTTGTGGGATGTTGCTGATGGAGGCAAAATAGACGATTCCCATGAAATGGTAATCGTCTTCTTCAGTCGGAAGAAATTCTGTCCTTTCGGGAAATAATTCACTTAGATCGGTAAACCCGTTGAACAAATGCAGCGCATTCTCACCCTCATCCTTTAGAACAAAATGCATCCCAAGATAGCACCTGGCAGCAAGGTAGCCGGGATGTTCATTTACAGTCTGCCGGGCTGTTTCGAACGATTTCCCTCGCAATCCCATGTTGTCATAAAGCAGAAAAAGTAAAACTTTATACTCGGGAATTTCCGGATTGGATTCAACCAGTCGTTCAAGTACAGTAGTGTTTGCCTTTTTTTTCAGGATCCTGTTTTCGGTTTCAAGTATTTCTTTCTGCAATTCAACAGGATAGCTGTAAAAATTGGCTGATTTGATTGCGAAGTACTGTCCCAGAAATTTGATGGGAGCTTTGTCTGAAGATGATGGATTCATTCTTTTTTTATTTATGAAGTTCCTTAATAATTTTTATAAAATGGTTCCGCAACAAACTTGATAAACTCTTCAGTTTTCTCAGAACTGCGACTGATGACTTGAAACGGCTCAAGCCGTGCCACCTCGGTTTGTAAGTCTTTTGCCGTTCTTGAACTGCAACCTAAAACATCTTGAATTGCAGTCGCTGAAACCCCCTCGCACTGAAAGATGTAAGCGAATTCAAGCAACTCCTGAAAATTGAATTCTTTTTGCTGATAATCTGTGGGTGATTGCGAGGCAAAGAAAACGACGATTCCCATTGATCTTCTAAATGAACAATATAAAGATATTCAGATTGCGGTTCATACAGGAACTCAATACATGATTAACATTTTTCATATACGATATTTTCCTTGCGGATGACTACCTTTTATTATTGCGTACCTACGGCACGAAGGGTGCGTTGATTGCCGGCGTGCTACCAAAATATGGCCCCTACGGGGCCAGAATCTCGCTATTTCGCCACTTCGCCACCTCGCCACCTCGCTATTTAATAATTCCCATGAATCTCATCACCTCCATCGTCACCGTCTTCCTGGCCATGGCAAAATCATCAACCATTTCCTGGTTTTTGGGCTCCACAAGGGTCGCGATAAAATACACTTTGCCTTTTGTTTCAATCCACCCCACGAACCATCCGTAGTTGTTCCCGTTGCGGACCGCCCAGCCGGTTTTGCCGCTCAGGGTGTATTCAGGGGTGGTTTCATTAACCATGATCTCTTTCATCGCCTGCATCACAGATTTCTTCAGTGGGAGATCTTCCTCAAACAAACGCTTCAGAAATTCAACCTGCTGCCTTGGAGTGATGCGTGAATTTCCCTCCAGCCAGAACAGGTCGATGTTTTCGGCCCGAACATCCATCCCCGGATAGCTCATTTTTGTGAGGAACGATTTCATCCGCTCAGGTCCGATCTTTCGTGCCAGCTCCTGGTAACAGGGAACACACGAAACCCGGAAGGCATCCCGTAGCGTGAGATCCTTGTCCCATTGCGGGAGCCTTCTTTTTTTTCCATCCCATTTGAATAGATAAATGGTATCAATCATGCCGGTTTCCATCCCGATGAGCGAGTGGGGAATTTTAAATGTGGAAGCAGGGAGATAACCGCTGTCCCATCTGGCAGGAGTATATCCATGGTTTTTGTTTGTTTCGGGGTCATGGATCAGCATGGTTCCTGTAAGACCATATTTGTCGAAGATACGCTTCAGTATCAAAGCAGAGTCTGTCTCCGACTTCAGCGCAGTCACCTTTTTCATGATGTCGTTTGGAATGGTTGCAGAGAGGATATACTGGGCGATCTTCCACTTCCCGTTAGTTTTTACAAGAACCCCCGAACCCCGGCAAACCCCCATTTTTGTATCGAGTAACTCGTCGAACCAGGCAGTGAGACCGTTTTCAGCGATGCCGATATTTCTGCTAACCGTCTTAAAATTCCAGGTTTTTTTTCTTTCGAAATGTGGCTTGCACCAGGCGCTGAAATCAGCAGTGGCCCAGCGTTCGGTTGCATCGGTTCCGATGAATACCCCGTCGCTGGTCATGGCGCCAATATATTCAGCCTGGTTGCCTTCGGCAGCATCACGGTGCCATTTTTCCAGGACACCGTTCACTTGACGACTGGCAGGATCTTCCTTAAGCTTTTCCGGAATTGGCTGTGCTGAAACAAACAGGGAAATCAACAAGGCTTGAAAGCTGAAAATAAAGTTCTTCATAAATAAATATTCTTTCCAAGTTACAAAGTTAATGATTTGCAGAGTAGGATCTTGAGGATCCTACACGTAAATTGCGGGCGATAAAACATGTTTTTTTTCTTTTCTTTACAGCATTACAAGCATGCATAAGGGATATCACAAATACATTCATATCGAAAAAACGTATTGTTCCGTATTGCAGATTTGATGGTGTTATCTGTTTTAATTATGTTCTATGCCTGCCGATTCATTGTGGTTACTCACAATCGAGAACAATATTGGCAACTTGTTTCCAATCAGGGAAATGATTGCCAATGCATTTCCTTCTTCTGTCCTGGTCACCGCAATTTCAGACACGAATCAAATTGAATTGTCCATTGCCGGTGGTCCCGATGTTATTTTGCTTGAAGCTGAAATGCCGGGCATGGATGGATTGTCGGTTTGCCGTTTGCTGAACTCCCATATGGTGAACCGGGAACTCAGGATGATCGGGTTAAAAAAGGAAAACAGCGAGTTGAAAATGATGCTGGCTAAGAGCCAGGAAATCCACGTTCAGAAAGAGAACCCTAAACGATAGGTTGTTGCACTGGAATAAGGTGAATCAGACCCATGCAACAGGTCATAAAGAACAGACATGTTTATGCCCGATCGCCTCCCGAGTCTGATGTTGATACCTGCTCCAATAAACCAGGAATCGACATATTCACTGCCGAGGGTTACCGGGTTCCAGTCACTGATGTACTGGTTGTCGATCCCCTGGTATTCTGTCCATAGATAGAGAAATTTCAGCAGTTGGGCTTTCACGAACACTTTTCCACCTAACCCATTTAAATTTTTGTCAGCAGCACGCTGATAATTAAATATATATGTTGGACCTGTTCCGATACTCAGTATTTTTGGGAAACGATAGGATACCAGGAGTGAGATTTCACCGGAAACCTGGTTTGGATTGATCCAGAAGCTAGTGTTCAGGTCGATGTCAATCCGATCAATTAATGGTCTGGTGTCCTTACGCACAGTCTTTTTCGGCTCTTGCTTTTGCTGTGGTTGCACGGCAGTACCTGTTGTTGCTTTAACCAGGGTGTCGGGGTGGGTTACCACGCTTGTTTTTGCCAGTGTATCAGGGTTGACCGGATTTTGTGACATGAGACCAGTAGTCAGAATAAGAGATACGAGAGCGAGGAAAGTACTTTTTACCATATTTTTTTCTGCAAATGTATGATATTCTTCACACCTGATTTATCAGAAACCCGAACGTGTTTTCCGCAGGATTTCATACCTTGCAGCATGAAATGCCCATAGGAACAATGTTCATGCAAACCGTGAATGATTATTATGGATATTCCATTTGGCCCGAAGAAATAAATATTATCAAATAAAAAATAAATCCGGAACCAATGATTGATTTGCGAAGTGACACGGTAACCCGTCCGTCGAAAGCAATGCTCGAAACCATGTTTGAGGCCCGGGTCGGCGATGATGTATTTCACGATGATCCCACTGTAAACGCGTTGGAAGCGAAAGTGGCACATCTGTTTGGAAAAGAGGCGGCGCTGTTCTGTCCATCCGGAACTATGACAAACCAGATAGCCATCAATGTTCACACAAGGCCGGGCGATGAGGTGATATGCCACAAGTATTCACACGTTTATTATTATGAAGGTGGCGCCATGATGCGCCAATCGGGCGTATCGGTGTGCCTGCTCGATGGACCGGGAGGGCAAATCACGGCAGGAGAGGTGGAAAGTCACATTAACCCTGACGACATCCACCGGCCGGTAACTTCATTGGTGGAAGTTGAAAACACCATGAACAAGGGAGGCGGCACTATTTATAAATTTGATGATCTCGCATCTATTTCGGCAATATGCCGGAAGTATGGATTGAGATGTCACCTCGACGGGGCTCGTTTGTTCAATGCCCTGGCAGAAACCAGTGAAAAACCTGAAAAATATGCAAGGTTGTTCGATTCGGTGTCGGTCTGCTTATCGAAAGGGCTGGGAGCCCCAATTGGTTCATTGCTGACCGGCGACAAACCATTTATAAAGAGGGCCCGCCGGGTGCGAAAGGCATTTGGCGGAGCAATGCGCCAGGCCGGGTACCTTGCCGCCGCAGGTATCTATGCGCTTGATAATAACATTGGACGTCTTAAGGTGGATAACGACCGCGCCCGGTACCTTGGTAACATTGTGGCACAACTTCCATTTGTGGAATCGGTGATACCGGTCGAAAGCAACATCGTGATTTTTAAATTGCGGAAAAATGGTTCAGCAGAAGAGTTCCTGGTGAGGCTTAAGGAACATGACATCCATGCCCTTCCCTTCGACCCCCAAACCGTGCGTTTTGTAACCCACCTCGATTTCACCGATTCAATGCTCTCAAAAGTGGAATCCGTATTGAAAACATTTTAAAAGGTAAAACGACTTTCTCAGATTCCTGTGCCTCAATCCGTAAGGAAAAATTCGACATTCGATATTCGTTGTTCAATATTCGATATTCATTTACTTCCCCCTCATCCCATCCCATCCCTGCGCTGTAACCGGGATCGATTTACCATCGGGGGTGATCATGTATTTCCCTTCCGACGGGGCGGTCATATGGCCGATAATGGTAATTCCGGCAATATCTTTTATCTTTTCGTAATCTTCCTGTCTAACAGTAAAGAGCAGTTCATAATCCTCACCGCCACTCAGTGCCGCCACACTCGGGATGATCTTATATTCCTTTGCAATCTCACGGGTGTGTTCATCAATGGGAATTTTTCCCTCAAAAAGTTTGCAACCAACGCCGGATTGTTTACATATATGCAGGATCTCAGAGGCCAATCCGTCGGAGATATCGATCATGGAAGTCGGTTTAATCCCAATGCCAAACAGCAAATTGCGTATTTCGGTTCGGGCTTCAGGCCGCAATTGCCGGCCAATCTGGTAATCAAACCCGCTGAGTTCAGGCTGCATATCCGGATTAACCTGGAATACCGATTTCTCACGCTCAAGGATGAGCAGTCCGATATAGGCGCTGCCCAAGTCGCCTGTTACACACAACAAGTCACCTGACCGGGCGCCGCTGCGGTATACAATTTCATCTTTTTTTGCCTCCCCGATGATGGAAACAGAGATCACCAGTCCCTTCACATTTGAACTGGTATCTCCTCCAACCAGGTCAACCTTGTATTTTTCGCATGCCATGATAACACCGGCATACAGTTCATCGAGCGCCTCTGCCGAAAACTTGCTGGAAACAGCCAGTGAAACAGTCATTTGTTTGGGAACGCCATTCATGGCTGCAATATCTGATATGTTCACCACGGCAGCCTTATAACCCAGGTGCCTGAAGGGCATATAGGTGAGATCAAAATGAATTCCCTCTACCAGAAGATCGGTCGAAAGCAGGAGCACACTGGCTCCGGCATCAATCACTGCCGCGTCGTCGCCAATGCCTTTGAGCGTCTCAGGATGATGAAGTTTAACATTACGCGTAAGACGGTCGATCAGCCCAAATTCGCCCAATTCGGCCAGTGAAGTCAGCTTAGGTTTGCTTTCTGCAGGTTTTTTATCTTTTTTTTCAAACATAATGTACTGGATTTTGCGGTTGTCAAAAGTACTAAATCCTGCGGCCATTTCGTCAGATACCCGCTTTATCTTATCAACGCCGCTTTGCCTTATCACTTATAAAAATACTAATTCATCCTGACAGGAATTTTTAGATTACATTTGATAAATAAAAGATTAACCACATTTTCATGGAAAAAAGATGATTCAAAAAACGCTTGAAAACCTGAATATTGCCTCTTTAAACAGGATGCAGCTTGACATGATAGAAGCGACCGGTAAAAACGCTGACATTGTTCTTCTGGCGCCAACGGGTTCAGGAAAAACAATTGCCTTTTTATTGCCGGTTTTAAAAGATTTACAGTCTTCAAAAGCTGGTGTTCAGGCAATGGTTTTGATCCCCTCCCGTGAACTGGCCTTGCAGATTGAACAGGTTTTCAAGCAAATGAATACCGGGTTTAAGGTGAGCTGTTTTTACGGTGGACACGCAACCAGGACCGAAAGGAACAATTTAGTGCAACTTCCGGCTGTGGTTATCGGGACACCGGGTAGGATAGCCTTTCATCTCCGCAACGATCATTTTGATGCCGGAACCATACATACACTGGTACTTGATGAATTCGACAAATGCCTGGAGTTTGGCTTTAAGGAGGAGATGTCGTTTATCATCGCCCGGTTGAACATGCTCCGGAAGCGCATACTGACTTCAGCCACGAAGATGGAGGTGATTCCAGCGTTTACAGGGATCAAAAATCCGGTTGAAATTAATTTTTTAAACAGTCCTGCCCCGACTACAGCAGGGCTGAAATTAAAATATCTGAAAGCCGGTGATGCCGACAAATTGCAGATCTTATTTGCCTTGATATGCAAACTGAAAAATAAACCAACCCTGGTTTTCTGCAATCACCGTGAAGCGGTTGAACGCATAAGTTTGCTGTTGTCGGAGAAGGGATTATCGCATGGCATTTTTCATGGCGGTATGGAGCAGGAAGAACGGGAGCGGGCGCTCATTAAATTCCGCAACGGAAGTCATCCGGTACTGGTAGCGACCGACCTGGCCTCCCGCGGACTCGATATTTTTGAAATCGAGGCGGTGATACACTATCAGCTGCCGGCTACCCGTGATGTTTTTACGCATCGAAATGGCCGAACGGCGCGAATGAATGCAGCAGGAACCTCCTATCTGTTGTTATCCTCCAATGATCGCCTGCCGGGGTTCATACATGAAATCCCGGAAGCTGAGTCCCTGCCTGAAAAAATCAGTTTGCCCGGAAAATCAAAATGGCGTACCTTATATTTTGCCGCCGGGAAAAAAGAAAAGATTAATAAAATGGACATCGTGGGCATGTTGCTGCAAAAAGGCAAACTTGCAAAGGAGGAGTTGGGGCTGGTGGAGGTATTGGATCACGCTGCATACGCTGCCGTTCAAAGCAATAAGATTGACGCCTTGGTTAAATTGATTAAAAATGAAAAGATCAAGAATAAAAAGGTCAGGATCGAAATATCCGGTGAAATTGTATAATCAAATTACCGGGATAGGTCATCTTACATGATGACACGATGCATTCGATACATGCTTTATCCATCGCTGACGGCAAACAGGAAATCACAGAAAGGTTATCATATGAATGTAAAAACCAAAAACGGCAGACAGGTGGTTATCAGCAAATTTAACCTGGCGGATACAGAAAGCCTCGCCGATTATTTTTATCATTTAAGCGATGAATCAAAACAACGGTACGGGCCACATCCGTTTGACAAAAAGTTCATTTCTGATCTGTACAGTTCCCAAGCCGGTTACATGGGATATATTGCCCGCGAAACGGGTGATGATATAATAATAGCCTATTCAGTCATCAAACTGGGTTTTTTGCCTCAGGACCATGATCGTCTGAATTCGTACGGAATAATACCTGATCCTGAAACAGATGCAACATTTGCCCCTTCCGTTGCTGATGCGTGGCAAAGTTGCGGCCTGGGAAACATGGTGTTCAGGTTTATTTTATCTGATCTGATGCCAAAAGGAATCAGGCGGATCATCCTCTGGGGAGGTGTGCAGAGTACCAATGATAAGGCGGTCGGTTTTTACATGAAGAATGGATTCCGGGAGCTCGGGCAATTTGAACACAACGGGAATAATTTCGACATGATGCTTGAAATCATTGAAACAGCCACACCAACTCCACCTCCGGTAAAACCGGAACGTTCATCGTGAATAATGCAGAACTGAGCAGGCAAGGTATCAGCAACTGTTAGCGGCTATTTCTTTGCCTTCTTTTCCTTCTTCTCAAGCCTTTTTTCCTTCAGGGATTTCGTAGGCTCTTTCTTGACCTCTTTTTTTTGATCTTTTCCTTTTGACATAACTTGAGGTATTTAGGTTAATTCAATTGGTTAGTTATTTGTTAAAAAGGCATTCCATCATCGGCTGGCATTTCGTAATAACCCGGAAGCGGTTCAGCCTCCGGTGGAATGGATGGTCCGGTGCCCTTTTTAACAATCTTCCAGGCCTTGGCCTCGGTATACCACCGGTTGTTGAACTCACGGCTTTCGAGGTCGAATGATATTTCGGCATCATCGCCCTCACCTATTCTGAACTGGTCGATTTTATCACCCCATAAAGAGAAACAAATTTTACGGGGTATTTGTGCAGCGGTTTCAAGGATGAATTCCTGTTTTTTCCAGGTGCCATTCTTCCCTGCACCGGTTTGAAGTGGTAATAATTTAATGACCTTTCCTGTTATATCCATGGTTGTTAATTACTTTACGATCGAATTTGATGAGTGGTTTTATTGAACTAAATTAATACAATTTGATATACGAATTCCGATTGTTGATAATTTTGGGTTTTCTGATTCATTTGTTGAATCTGTCTACCTTTGCAGATCAAACTGAACTATGGAATTTCTTGAATTGGTAAAACGCAGGCAAAGTGTTCGTGCATATGATCCGGACAGGCCGGTAGAAAGTGAAAAATTAGCACGTTGCATTGAGGCAGTCAGGCTGTCGCCTTCAGCATGTAATGCACAGCCATGGAAACTGATTGTCGTGGAAGAACCTGAGTTGAAAAACCGGGTAGCAAATGCCGCTTCTGCCAAATGGCTGGGATTCAATCATTTTACAAAACAGGCACCGATACTTGTAATAATTGTACGTGAAGAGGCTAATATGACCTCAAAACTCGGTACTATTCTCAAAGATAAGCCTTACACAATCATGGATGTTGGAATCGCAGCCGCCCATTTCTGTCTTCAGGCCACAGCGGATGGTCTCGGGACCTGTATCCTGGGATGGTTTGATGAAGACAAGGTCAGGCATTTGCTGAATATCCCAAAGAAGAAAAGAGTCGAACTGATTATTTCATTGGGTTATCCATTAAAAACGGATATCAGGCAGAAAATACGGAAACCAACGGCTGAAATTTGTACACGAAACAGTTACTGACCAGTGAAAACTAATGGTTAGGGAGACATCCTGATTCGGGGGCTGCATTTTTCCAGTCTAAAGAAAAAGTTTTGTAGAAATCTATATGAGGTTTAAGATTGTTTATATCTTAGCTGTGCAGAAGGCAGTACGAAATATTTTTTCATAGAATCGCAGGCTATCTGTAAACCGATATAACAATGTTCAACCAGGAGATATTCAGAAAAGCAGCATTAGACAAGCTCTCTACACCCGATGACCTTGATGAGCTTTTACAGGTGAATTCAAAAATATCGTGGCTTCTGCTGGTATCATTACTTTGTTTGATCATGGGCGGCCTCGCCTGGGGTATTTTTGGCCGGATCGTCAATAAAGTACCAATAACAGGGGCGATCCAGGCCGTTGATCCGCCAAGGTCGCTGATCATGAGCGAGCCTGGATTGGTCGATTCAATCTTTCGCCGGACAGGAGACAGGATGCATAAAGGTCAGCCTGTTGCAAGATATCTTACTGTAAATGGGAGCCGGGCGGTATACATTGTCGCACCCTGCGATGGGGAGCTTATTGAACTCAATACTAATGTAGGGACCTGCCTGCTGCCAGGTGCAACCATTGCAAAAATGGGTGGATTTAATCCTGAAAAGGCAGAAAGACCAGCATTTCTTTTTTTCGTTTCCGAAAAAATGGTACATAATCTGGCCATTGGCCAAAAGGTTAACATCATGCTCTGGGGCCACAATGCTGAATCGGTCAGGGCAAAAACCTGGATCAATTACATTGGTAAATTACCGGCATCTGATGAGTCAATCAACAGTGTGATCCTCGACCAGGAGGAGGCAGCAAGATTGAAAAAGGGCAATTATTACCTCGTTCGGACAGTCTATGTTCCGTTGACAAATGAAGTTGATCCGCTCATAGGATTTTCAATGAAGGATATGTATGGAAAAGTATGCATGGGAGAGGTCATTACTTCGCAGAGCAGCCCGTTTGCCTATCTGATCAACCCGTCCAAAAACAAATAACCTGTTCATGTCGTTAAATCCATTGCCATTCCTGCAAAGATCCTTTCAACATTTCAGTGGAGTCAGCAGGGTTAAAACCCCTACCTTTCTGCAAATGGAAATGCTGGAATGTGGAGCTGCGTCGCTTGGAATTATCCTAAGCCATTATGGATGCCATGTTTCTCTTGAGACACTCCGGGTCGACTGCGGCGTGTCGCGCAACGGAAGCAATGCAACAAATGTGGTAAAGGCAGCCCGCAAGTATGGCCTTGAGGTGAAGGCTTTCAGGATGGAACCCGAACGATTGAAATCGGTAGCATTGCCGGCGATCCTTTTCTGGCGTTTTGGCCACTTCCTGGTACTGGAAGGATTCGGCAAAAACAAGGTGTATCTCAATGATCCGGCCACCGGCCCCAAAGTCGTTGACGATAAAACCTTTGATGAAAACTTCACCGGCATTGTTTTAATCATGCAGCCCGGACCTCAGTTCAGAAAATCGGGCCAAAAAGAAAAGTTCATGCCCCTGCTTAAAACCTGGCTCGCAGGGCATCGGCGGGATCTGCTTTTTCTTTTTCTGGCCGGTATCGGACTGGTTATTCCAGGCTTGTTAATTCCGGTATTTTCAAAAATATTCGTTGACCAGGTGTTTATGCGCGAATCATCTTCGTGGTTTATTCCCCTGATTTTGGGGTTGGCATTTTCAGCCGTTTTACGCTTCCTCTTTACTTGGGTGCAGCAAAGCAGCCTGGTGAGATTTGAAGCAAGTTTGTCGATTGGGTTCAGCAGTAAATTTTTTTGGCGGCTGTTGCATCTGCCGGTCCAGTTTCATGCACAACGTCCGCCGGGAGACCTTGCCATGCGTCTCAATTCCAATAACGACGTGGCACAGCAATTATCCGGCCAGCTGGGAAATACCCTGCTCAGCCTGTTTACTATTGTGATCTACACCGTAATGATGGCATTTTACAACATCCCTCTTACCGTTATCGGGATCCTGCTTTCAATGGTGAATTTTGTGGCATTGAAATACATCTCGCGAAAACGGATTGATCTCAGCCAGCAAATGTTGCAGGAGAATGGGAAAATTTACGGACTGGCCACAGCCGGGCTGAGAACGATCGAAAGTATCAAAGCAAATGCATCCGAATCGGAATTTTTTACGCGATGGTCAGGTTATCAGACCAAACTATTAAATCTGGAGCAAAGGCTGGGATTGTTAACCCAATCCCTCCAGGTTGCACCGGTATTTCTGGGTTTGGTTACCTCGGCGCTGGTGCTGGTGGCCGGAAGCTTCTATATCATTGACGGAACCATGTCGGTAGGCACGTTTGTTGCATTCCAGGCCCTGCTTGCCAGTTTTACTCAGCCCATCGTTGCCCTTGTCAATCTGGGTGGAACACTTCAGGAGGTAGAGGGAAGCATGCGCCGCATTGCCGATGTGTACAAGTACCCATACGCACCTCATAGCCAGGAAAAAAATTCAAATCAGGGAAGATTAACAGTCAAAATGGATGGGTACGTTGAGATGAAGGATATCGTTTTTGGTTATAGTTCACTGGACGAGCCCCTGATCCGGGATTTTTCACTCCACCTTAAACCCGGCTCGCGTGTTGCAATTGTCGGGCAATCGGGATCGGGAAAGTCAACCCTTGCAGCGCTTGTATCGGGATTATACCCGCCCTGGTCGGGGGAGATCCTTTTTGATGGAAAAAATCCGGAGGAAATAACTCCTTTGCTGTTCCATCAATCTGTGGCGCTTGTTGATCAGAATATCTTTTTATTCGGAGGGACTGTCCGGGAAAATCTTACCATGTGGGATCCATCGGTGCCGGAAAACCAGATACGCCAGGCCGCGATGGATGCCTGCATTTATGAAGATATTGCCTCACGCGCCGGTGGATTTGATGGAGAGGTTGAGGAAAACGGCCGGAATTTCAGCGGTGGACAAAAACAAAGGATTGAAATTGCAAGGGCATTGGTATTGAATCCATCGGTTATTATTCTCGATGAGGCTACCAGCGCGCTTGACGCAAAAACTGAACATACGATCGATCTGAACTTGCGGCGACGAGGCTGTACCTGCCTGATCATTGCCCATCGCTTGAGTACCATCCGCGATTGTGATGAGATTATTGTGCTGAAAAGGGGTGAGGTTGTTCAGCGGGGAACACATGAAACCCTCATGCGTGAAGAGGGGGTGTACAAGGATTTAATACAGGAATAATGAACCAAATCCTTATCAATGGCTAGTACCGGTCAGCTTTTTGAAAAAGACCAACCTGTCAAGGTTGAAAGCAACAGCCCTTTCCTGCTTAATAAACCGGGCCATGGCTGGTATATCAGGGAGGGGAGCATTGATGTGTTTTCAGTACGCATTGAAAACGGCAATGCAGCCGGGGCCCGAACCCATCATTTCACAGCCGGACCCTGCGAAATACTTCTTTCAATACCCATGGATGAGGCTGGGCCTGATCTTCATTTTCTCGCCGTTGCAACGCAAAATACCATGATTGTCGAATTTGGGATGGCGGCGTTAAAAGAATTGGTCATGGACAACCGGAATTTTGCAGCCATTGTGCCGCTCATTGATAAATGGATTACGCATCTCGCCGCCGGCGTATCGCAGGGCATCTCTGAGATTTCAGGACCGAATGCCACTACCGGTCCAAATCAAACCTTTCAGCCCAATTCATTCATCCATTCCAGGAAACAGGTCCTCTGGCTTGATTTATTGGAGGGTGATGCGCTGTTAATTGGATTGAATGAGATCGCACGAACCGGTATCCCTTCGCTGGTGCCTTTTACCGGTGAACTATGGCTTCAGCCGGTCAGCAAAATCAAGGGTCATTGCCTTACAACCAGCGACGCAGTGCGCTCACCGCTTTTCTGGGATTCGCTCGATCATTTTTATCGTTTGCTCCTCTTATGTTTGCAGTTTAAACATAAACTTGCCAGGGTGGATGAGTTAAATCTCCTGCATGAAAAATCATGCTATGCGGAGCTCAGCCAATCAGATGCCCTATACAGGATTGCTTCGCTGGTGAACAGTAAGATCAGAAAGAACTATTTTGAAAGTCGCGAAGATCCGATGCTTACTGCCTGCAGGCTGGTTGCAAAGTACACAGGGATAGAGGTTAAAAAACCGGTTAAACCCAGAACAGAGGAACAGCAGCCGTTTACCCTGAATGATATTTTACGTTCATCCCGTTTTCGTGTAAGAAAAGTCAGGCTCGACAACGGCTGGTGGACAAAGGATACTGGTTCCCTGCTTGCGTTTACCATCTCCGGTCAAAACCCTGTGGCACTGGTGCAGCGAAGCCAGGGTCGTGTCGATTATATTGATACTGCTGGTGGTATTCACCAACAGATGTCGGCTTCGTTATCGGGGCTGATTCAGCCTTTTGGATACCAATTCTATCCTCCTTTGCCAAATAAGGTTATCAGCGGAAAGGAATTGGTTGGCTTTGGGATCAAAAACTGTCGACGCGAAATCATACGCATCATCATGGTGGCGATTGCCGGCGGATTACTGAATTTGATTATTCCCATGGTGACCGGGTTTGTATTCGACCAGGTGATACCCAACAGCGAATTCCGTCTGCTGGGTGTAATTGGAGGGATACTGTTCCTTACAGCCATAACGGTGGCCCTTTTCCAGCTGATACGCAGTATATCGATGGTTCGCATCGAAACAAAAATGGATTTTATCCTACAGGCTGCAATCTGGGACAGGCTGTTAAATCTGCCGGTTCCTTTTTTCAGAAAATTCACCTCAGGGGAACTGGCGCTTAAAACAAATAGCATCCTGGTACTCAGGAAAGTGCTGTCTGATACTGTTGTTTACACCCTGATCGGTGCCGTGGTGCTGGTCTTTAATCTGATTTTACTCTTTTGGATTAATTTCATTCTTGGGGCCATTTCAGTGGGAATTTTATTTTTCAGTGTTTTTGGGGTAGCCATCCTGGGAATCCCCATGAAAAAACTGCAAGCCAGGCAGATCGGTCGTCAAAATTTGCTGTATGGTCTCATAACCCAATTGCTCACCAGCATCACTAAAATTAAGACAACCGGCTCTGAAATCCATGCGTTTGAACAATGGGCCGACAGGTTCGCCAAACAGAGAAAGGATGTTATTGCACTGCGAAAACAGAATATTCTCGTGCAACAGATACTCACCTTTACTCCAGTCCTCATTCTGATCTTAATCTTCAGTTTTATTCACCTGGCCGGATCACAGAAAATGTCGACAGGTGAATTCATGACATTTTATACGGCGCTGTCCATGACGGTGATGGCCGGTATGCAGGCTGCGTCGGCCATTGTATCATTTTTCCTGGCGATTCCATTGTACGATAATGTCAGGATTATTCTGGAAACCCTGCCTGAAAACTTTCAGGCAAAACCACTTAGCGCATCGTTGCAGGGTGCAGTCGACATAGCAAACCTGAGCTTCAGGTACCATGAAAAGGCGCCTCTGGCGCTCAGGAATGTTTCGATCCATGTCGACCCGGGCGAATTTGTGGCTATTATCGGGCCATCAGGATCGGGAAAATCAACCCTCCTGCGCTTATTGCTTGGCTTCGAAGTACCCGAAACCGGTACCATTTGCTACGATCGCCACGACCTGGCCATGGTTGATCCCGAATCTGTCAGAAGACAAGTTGGCACTGTATTGCAAACTTCACAACTTTTTCCGGGAACCATTTTTTCGAATATCGCCGGAGTCGGGAATGCTAGTCTTGATGATGTGTATGAAGCCGCAAACCTGGCCGGTATCGGCGAAGAAGTGGATGAAATGCCCATGGGCATGTTTACTGCGATATCCGAAGGTATCAGCACACTTTCCGGTGGACAGCGGCAACGAATCCTTATCGCCAGGGCGCTGGTAAATAAACCCCGCATCCTGTTTTTTGATGAAGCAACCAGCGCCCTCGACAATAAAACCCAGCAAATTGTCAGTAAAAGCCTCGAAAACCTCAATGCCACGCGAATTGTGATCGCTCATCGCCTTAGCACCGTGGTCAACGCCGATCGCATCTTCGTGATGGAGAACGGAGAAATCATTGAATCGGGAACTGCGGCCGAACTTCAGAAAAAAAACGGAAAATTCGCAGAACTGGTAAAACGGCAGATGATAAGCTGAGGGTTTGGGCGTTTTCGTTTCTGTGATCAACGCCAGGCGATTATTCTATTCAGGGAAGATTGGTGGAGACTAAGGTGGTCACCTCTAAAACCCTGGAAATGCCTGAATTTGGTTCAAATACAACATGCCTTATAAACCCGGTACCAGGAGCAAAAAACTCATCGCATTCGTAAAATTCCCTGAAGTGAATCATGTGGTAATGATAACAAGTGAAAGACCCGGCCGCTACTGTCACCTTTTCATTGATACTGACCACGGTAACCAGCGTACTGTCAGCGGTCAGATACTGGTCATTCACCCTGGCAGGATAACGGTAATACAGCGAAGGTTCTCCGGGTAAGTCCGGGGTTTTACTATAAAGGAACCACCAGCCCTCCGGTGTGTTTTTACATATGGTGCGTACGGCCGTGTCGTAGGTGAGAACATACCATGATTGTCCGTCACACAGCGTATCTTTGATCACCTCATTTACATGATTGCTCCTGATTGAATCGTTTCTGACTACAAGATAATTCCATTTGTTTCCAACTTTCAGTGGAAAAATTTCTATGGTTACCGGTACTGCCTGATCCTCATTTTTACTGCATGCAATGGATATTACCAATGGTATTAAGAATGAGATAAAAATTAACTTTTTCAAGATGTGGCGGTTGATTTAGCTGTTATACGATTTCTTAGTTTCTGAACAAAACGATGATCTGGTTTTCGATGCAATATACAAAAATACGACGAACCAATAAATAGTTGGTGGTTTTCCAATCAGGCATTCCAATACCTAAATTATTGTATCTTTGCTTTTCAAATGACGGCCCTTTCCTGTGGCCGGAAAATTGATTAATTTTGTACTAAATTATTGATCAATGGAATCCGAAGCAAACAAGATCCTGGATGAAGTGACCCAGGGTGATTATAAGTATGGCTTTGTCACGGATATTGAGACGGAATTCGCACCCATCGGGCTATCAGAAGATACGATCCGCTATATCTCCACGAAGAAGAACGAACCTGAATTCATGTTGGAATTCAGGCTGAAGGCATACCGGCACTGGCTAACTATGTCACAGCCCAAATGGGCGCATCTGCAGATCGACCCGATCAATTTCCAGGATATTATTTTTTATGCTGCACCAAAGAAAAAGAAAGAGCTGGCCAGTCTCGACGAAGTAGATCCTGAATTGCTGGATACCTTTAACAAACTCGGCATTTCACTGGATGAGCAAAAAAAGCTCGCCGGGGTGACCGGTGTGGCTGTCGATGCCGTGATCGACAGCGTGTCTGTCAAAACCACCTTCTCTGAAACCCTTTCAAAGCATGGGATCATCTTTTGTTCTTTCAGCGAGGCGGTTCAGAACCATCCAGACCTGGTTAAGCAATATATGGGCTCGGTGGTTCCTTATACCGATAACTATTTTGCCGCTCTTAATTCTGCAGTTTTCAGCGATGGTTCCTTCTGCTTTATCCCGAAGGGTGTTCGCTGCCCCATGGAATTGTCTACCTATTTCCGCATCAATGCCGCCAATACCGGGCAGTTTGAACGTACGCTTATTGTGGCCGGGGAAGGCGCTTACGTGAGTTATATGGAGGGCTGCACCGCCCCCCGGCGTGATGAAAACCAGCTTCATGCTGCCATCGTGGAGATTGTCGCCATGAAGGATGCCGAGGTGAAATATTCAACGGTGCAAAATTGGTATCCGGGCGATAAAAACGGACTGGGCGGCATTTACAACTTCGTTACGAAAAGAGGTATCTGTAAGGGAAACAATTCCAAGATCAGCTGGACACAAGTAGAAACCGGTTCGGCCATCACCTGGAAATATCCAAGTTGTATCCTGCTGGGCGATCATTCGGTAGGGGAGTTTTATTCGGTGGCTGTTACCAACAATCATCAACAGGCTGATACCGGCACGAAAATGATGCATCTTGGAAAGAATACACGGAGCACCATTATTTCGAAGGGAATTTCGGCCGGAAAGAGCAACAATTCCTACCGCGGACTGGTCCGGATTTCGAAAAATGCCACTAATTCGCGCAACTACAGCCAGTGCGATTCGTTGCTGCTGGGCGCTAAATGCGGGGCTCATACCTTTCCCTATATCCAGGTCGATAATAAATCATCGATCGTGGAACATGAAGCAACTACCTCGAAAATATCGGAAGACCAGCTGTTTTATTGTCAGCAACGGGGAATTTCGGCCGAAAGCGCAATCGGGTTGATTGTAAACGGATATGCAAAAGAGGTTTTAAAACAACTTCCTATGGAATTTGCAGTGGAAGCGCAGAAACTGCTGTCAATTTCACTGGAAGGAAGCGTTGGATAATTAAAAATTAAAAATTAAAAATTTCGTGATGAACTACGAATCCGCTTGACCGCATGCCCGCATTTTTGCATTTTGCATTTTATTTTTTGCATTTTGCATTTTGATTTTTGAGTTGTGTTTTTGAGTTTTAAGTTTTGAATTTTGAGTTAACCCAAAGTATGTTATTACAAATTAAAAACCTGCATGCCGGCATTAACGGCAAAGAAATTCTCCGGGGCGTCGATCTCGAAGTGAACAAAGGGGAAGTACATGCTATCATGGGGCCGAACGGAACCGGAAAAAGTACCCTTGCTTCTGTTATTGCCGGCCGTGAAGTGTTTGATGTCACCGCCGGGGAGATCCTATACAAAGGAAGGGATCTTTCGAAACTATCCATTGAGGATCGTGCCCGCGAAGGCATATTTCTTGGTTTCCAGTACCCGGTGGAGATCCCGGGGGTGAGCATTACCAACTTCATGCGTACTGCCGTAAATGAGGTCCGCAAGTTCAAAGGACTTGATCCCTTGCCAGGAGGCGATTTTCTAAGGTTGATGGAGGAGAAAAAGAGATTGGTGGAAATTACTTCTAATCTTACTAACCGCTCTGTCAACGAAGGCTTTTCCGGGGGTGAAAAGAAAAAAAATGAAATTTTCCAGATGGCTATGCTTGAGCCCATGCTGGCCATCCTCGATGAAACCGATTCGGGTCTCGATATCGATGCCCTGCGCATCGTTGCCAATGGCGTGAATAAATTGCGCAGGCCCGACAACGCTTTCGTGGTGATTACCCATTACCAGCGCCTGCTTGATTATATTATTCCCGACTTTGTTCATGTATTGTTCCAGGGAAAGATTGTGAAATCGGGGGGTAAGGAACTGGCGCTCGAACTGGAAGAAAAAGGGTATGACTGGATAAAAAAAGAACAAGAATAACCCATCCCTCCGGGGGGAGGGAAGATTAATGATAACAAAGCACATCCTCCCCCTCTCCCCTGGGAGAGGGGGTTGGGGGGTGAGGTAATAAAGAAATCATGCAACCTGAAATAAACAATAAAATTACCCCGGAAAGGCTGGCCGGTTTATTTGAAAAGAACCAGGCGTTGCTTTCCATCCATGACACCGCCGCCCTGACCGAAATTCGCAACAAGGCTTTTGCTTTTTTCATGAAACTTGGTTTTCCCGATACCAGCATGGAATCATGGCGCCTCACCGATTTAAAAGAGAGCTTTGAACGGGGTTATGATTACCAGTTGCAGCCCATGAAGGATGTGGATTTTCAGAAGGTTTTCCGGTGCAATATTCCGCACCTCGATACTGCGGTCATCGGGCAGCTCAACGGATGGTTTGTTTCAAAGGATGTACCCCTGATGACGCTTGGAAATGGAATCATTATGGGTAGTCTGGCCGAAGCCCGGAAAATCTATCCCCAACTTATTGAAAAATACTATGGAACAATAGCCGATGACTCCGCCGACGGCTTTACCGCCCTGAATACTGCATTTGCCCAGGATGGCGTATTTATTTATGTGCCCGACAATGTGAAGAGCCCGAAACCAGTGCAGTTGATCAATGTGATCCATCACGGGGAGAGCCTCTTCCTGCAATCGAGAAACCTTATTGTTGTTGGTGCCAGTGCCAAACTATCCCTTGTGCATTGCGACGATTCCTATAACCACCAGGCAAGCTTTTCCAATATAGTTACCGAAGTTCATCTGGGCGACCATGGTATGCTGGATCATTACAAACTGCAAAATCTCAACAACAGCAGCACGCTGATCAGTTCCGTTTATTTCAGGCTCGAAACGGCTGCAAATCTTGAATCCCATTATATTTCCCTGAACGGGAGCATGCTTCGGAACAACATCCGCCTCCTGTTTAATGGTCCCCACGGAAATGCCAATATTTACGGTATTTATCTCATGGACCGCAAGCAACATGCCGACAACCAGGTGTTTGTTGACCATGCTTATCCCGACTGCACCAGCAATGAGATGTTCAAGGGCATACTTGATGAACATGCGCGTGCTGTGTTCAATGGTCATGTGCTCGTGCGCCGTAATTCAACCCGGACGGATGCCCGCCAGACCAATAAAAATATTTTGCTGACAGATACCGCCAGGGTTAACTCAAAGCCATTCCTTGAAATATACAATGATGACGTAAAGTGTTCTCACGGCTCAACCACCGGTCAGCTCGATGCCGAATCGATGTTTTACCTTCGCCAGAGAGGCATAGGGGAGGAGACTGCCCGCATGTTGCTGATGTTTGCATTTGCCGATGAAATCGTTTCAAAAATTGCCATTCCGCAATTGCGTCAGCGCATTGAAGACATGGTGAAAAAAAGGTTGCAGGGGGAACTTCAGATTTGTGAACAGTGCGTTTTACATTGCAGTACACCGGAACACCTAAAGGATATTAACATTGACTTGTTAAAGATTTGAAGATTGACGCTCAGGTTGTTGATGACAATGTCGTATCTTTGTGTTTTCTTTCAATCCATTGATGATATTCGGTGGTGGTGTTCAATCATCTTGAATATCAAGGGATATATTAACATATTTATCATCCATTAATCGAAAATATGATGAAAATAAGACCCTGTCTGTCATTTTTACTTTTTGTCTTGTTCTTACTCTGCACCCGGCATGTTGCCGCGCAAAATACTCCAGGTGGAGCGACCATTAACAATCTGAAAAACGATGCGCCATTGGTTGCAACGGCTTCAATGGGGAATTATGCAATCAGCCCGGGAGCCAGTTTCGTTGTTCCAATCACGGTGGCAAACTGGAATAACATTATCGCAATTACCTTAAGTGTTCGTTTCAAGCAAGGAACACTAATCTTTAACGGCATATCCGGAGGCCCGGCCGGGATGCTTGTAGGACCATTACACCCGGATTCCACCCTTTATCTCGGATGGAATTCTCTTACACCGACAACATTTAACGGTACCCTTGTTAACCTTAATTTTACTTATTCGGGGCCTGGTTTCAGTACCCTGAAATTTAATTTACCATCATGTGAAGTCGTAGTTTCAGGCAACCAAATAATTTATGTTGAATATTCACCTGGTTCGGTAACTGACCTTGCAACAAATCCTTCACATGGTTCTATAATTAATGTCGGCGATGTCATTCCCGGGAGTGCGGTTACGGTGCCAGTGCAATACACAGGGTTTACTTCCAATGCCGGCACCCTGGTTCAAAAAATCCATTATGATCAGTCAAAACTCACCTTTTCAGGAATATCGGCAACCGGCACTTTATCCGGCGCCACTGCCTCTGCAGCCAACAGTATCATTACCATCAACTGGGCAAATGCGGGAGGCGCTGACATCAACTATCCCCCGACCGAAATTGGCCTTAATTTCACCTACACAGGAACAACCGCGACAACACTGGATTTTTATCCGGGGTGTTTGATCAAAACCATAGGTGCCGTCAACATCCCGGTTAGTTATATCAGTGGTACAATCACCCCGGGAGTAGTTCCTGTGATCACATGCCCCGGCATACCCACTGTAACCTATGGAGGGCAAACATACAATACGATCCTGATTGGGACACAATGCTGGTTAAGGGAGAACCTTAATATTGGCACACGGATCAGCGGCAGCTCAAATCAGACTGATAATGGTGTGATCGAAAAGTATTGCTATGGTAATATCGATGCCAACTGTGATGTGTATGGAGGGTTGTATCAATGGAACGAAATGATGCAATATTCAACAAACCCGGGAGTTCAGGGTATCTGCCCCACTGGATGGCACATCCCTACTGATGATGAATTTTCATTCCTGACAACCTTCCTGGGTGGTGAAATTGTTGCGGGGGGGAAGATGAAAGAAACAGGCGCTTCGCATTGGACTACCCCAAATACCGGTGCATCCAACCTGAGCGGGTTTACGGCATTGCCCGGTGGTTTTAATAACAGTACCGGAGGTTTTAGCCAAATACATGATAATGGATACTTCTATACCTCAACAGAACATGCATCACTGAATGCCTGGAGGCGCGGGATGATTTATAATGGAGCTGATGTGAGCAGAACCACCAACACCAAAGGCTCAGGATTTTCTGTACGTTGTCTGAAAGACACCTGTACATCCTACTCATCTGTAAGCGTTTCAATTGGCGTCAATGCCAATCCTGTTTGTGCAGGAACTACGGCCACCTTTACGGCGACCCCGGTCAATGGGGGACTCTCACCCGCATACCAATGGAAGGTGAATGGAATAAATGCCGGGACCAACAGCGCTGTATATAATTATATTCCCGCCGACAATGATATTGTCACCTGCATTCTGACTTCCAGCTTTCCCTCGACCTGTTATTCCGGAAATCCGGCCACCTCCAACCCGGTTATCATGACAGTAACGCCTGCAGTGGATGTCAGCATATCTGTCGTTGCAGATGCTACGACCGTGTGCACAGGAACATTGGTCACTTATACGGCCACTCCGGTCAATGGCGGATCACATCCGGTTTACCAGTGGAAAGTAAGCGGAACGAATACCGGAACAAACAATCCGGTTTACGCATATATTCCTGCAAATGGAGATGTTGTCACGTGTGAACTCACATCCGATATAACCTGTCCGGCGGTAAACCCGGCATTATCGAATCCTGTTACAATGACCGTTAATCCCAATTTACCTGTAGCCGTTACGATTGCCGCATCGGCAACAATCAGCTGTCCTGGTGACCTGGTCACCTTTACCGCCACCCCTGCCAATGGAGGTACAGCGCCAACATTCCAGTGGAAAGTCAACGGAACAGACGTTGGGACCAACAGCCCGCTGTATGCTTACACGCCGGCCAACAACGACTTCATCAGTTGCGTGATGACTTCAAATGCACCTTGTGCTGCAGGAAATCCAGCCATCTCCAACGAACTGAACCTGACGGTGTCATCTACACTTCCCGCAAGTGTGACAATTACCCCAACGGCAAACCCGGTTTGTTCAGGCTCTCTTGCGTTCTTTATTGCAAACCCTGTTAACGGGGGCGCAACACCCTTTTACCAATGGAAACTTAATGGAACAAACGTTGGAACCAACGACCCGTACTACTTTACTATTCCTGAAAACGGGGATGTCGTTTCCTGTATTATGACTTCATCGTTCTCCTGTGCCACAGGAAATCCTGCAACCTCTAACAGTGTGGCAATGACAGTGAACCCGCGGCCCTTGCCGGTCATTTCAGGTGAAGCCTTAGTTATGGCAGGAAATACCGGTGTGAATTATACAACACAAGCGGGAATGACCGGGTACACCTGGACTGTTTCGTCGGGAGGAATGATAACCGATGGTGCGGGAACAAGTTCAATCAGCGTAACATGGAACTTGCCAGGTCCTCAAACTGTTGGTGTAAATTATTTGAACCTGAATAACTGTAACAGCCTTGTCCCGACACTATTTGAAGTCACTGTGTTTCCAACCTTTATTGCCGGTTCAATTGCAGCCAGCCAGACCATTAATTACAACACGGTGCCCGAACCTTTATCAGGCGTGGCTCCGACAGGTGGTAATATTCCGTACAGTTACCAGTGGCAGATTTCAGCAGATGGCGCAAACTTTACCGATATTTCAGGTGCAACAGAACTCAACTACGCTCCTGCTGCGTTGACTGTTACGACATGGTACAGGCAAATTCAGACATCAGCAAACAATTTTGGTTCAGCAGTGACCAATATATTGAAAATAACCGTAAATCCTGATGTTCCAAGCGACCTGCTTGTTCAGGGTGAAACTGTTGCCAGCGGGCAGTCGAACTGTTACAATGCCACCCAGACAATTACTGTTGCAGGTGGTGGAACAATTTTCGTTGTTCAAAACAACGGCAGTGCGACCATGATCGCAGGGCAACGCATCAGTTTCCGCACAGGTACCAGGGTTGAACCGGGAGGTTCTTTGCACGGATACATTGATGCTGATGGTCCATGGTGCGTGGGAAAGGCCCCCTCAATTGTGACGAATATCACCGGAACAGTGGAGCGTCCATTGAATGAGTTATCAACAGACTTTGCAGCGTATCCGAACCCAACAAAGGGCTTCTTCACCCTTGAGTTGAAAGGTGAAACTCAAGAAGGCAAGGTTCAGGTAACGGTTTATGGAATTTTGGGCGAGATAGTATTATCAGAAGAACTCACGAACATGCAAAAGCATGAATTTTCGCTTGCCGGAAAACCAGAGGGTATCTATTTTGTTTCTGTCAGAACCGGGAAAACCTTCAAAACCATGAAAATCGTGAAACAGAATTAATCGTTCCGGCAGGTATAAGCCTCTGATTATCCGCCTGTACAGCTTTTTTATAAATCAACAATAGCCGAAGGATTCATTACCATGTAATGAATCCTTCGGCTATTATTATAGATTCATGCTTTGTTTAATGAGTGTACGATGGATCAAGAGGAATTTCTGAGGGGAAGTACGATTCGATAAAAAAACGAAGTGGTTTACACTAATTATTTTTTTTTCAGGTATCTTTACACTGAAATTGATTTTTTTAATCCTGTTTAGATATTCCCTTAGTACATGAAAAAATTTATTTTTCTTTGGTATTGTCTCTTTTTCGTTGTGTTTGTTGAATCCTTGTCGGGACAAACAGATTTTTCGAAACCAATTGTTCAAACGCCGGTCTATTTTGATATCTCGCCTGCATTGCGTGACATAAAGACCAACGCACCTGTATCGGCTGATCTTACCTGGAAAGATGGAGTTGTCAGAAATTTTTTCAATTTCAAGAAACAAAATCCTGACTCAACAGATCTGATTAACAGGGATGATCTGAATATGCAAACTGATTTCGGGATGACGCCAACAGCCATTACGGGACAGAATTTTGATGGAATTTCCAATACTATGGGATACGTGCCTCCCGATACTGATGGTGATGTTGGGCCGAATCATTTTTTTCAGGTCGTTAACAGCCAGTACAAAATCTTCAATAAAACCGGAACAGGGCTTTATGGGCCGGTTCCCAGCAGCACCATGTGGAATGGCTTACCAAATAATTCAAACAGCGGCGATGCCATTGTGCTCTATGATGAGCAGGCCGACCGGTGGTTCTTCAGTCAATTTTCCCTGCCTAACTTTCCGAATGGTCCTTTTTATATGATGATCGCGGTTTCACAAACAGCCGATCCGCTGGGGTCGTGGTACCGCTGGCAATATGCATTCACCGACATGCCCGATTATCCTAAGTTTGGCATCTGGCCCGATGGATATTATATGTCGATCAACCGGTTTACGGCAGGTTCAACAAGCTGGAACGGCATTGGCGCAGTGGCCTTTAACCGTGAAGCCATGCTGGCCGGTAGTGCCTCCCCTGCGATGGTGATGTTTACCTTGCCTGCAGGCAACGAAGCAGGTTCTATGCTTCCTTCCGACTGCGACGGGGCTTTCCCGGCAACAGGTACACCGAATTATTTCACCTTTATAAATGATAGTCCTGACCACCTGGTGATTTATGAATTTCATATGGATTGGACGACGCCCGCCTCCTCCACATTTGGTAATTCACTTACACTTGCTGTTAATTCATTTAGTTCGATCATCGGAACAGGAATCCCGCAACCTGGTACAACCCGTAAATTGGATGATCTTGCTGATCGCCTGATGTTCCGCCTTCAGTACAGGAAATTCAGCGACCATGCAGCCCTGGTGACCAACCATTCAGTCAACGCCAATATTAGCGGATCCAATAATGCAGGTGTAAGATGGTACGAACTGAGAAAAACTTCAGGAGCATGGAGTATATATCAGCAAGCTACCTACGCCCCCGATACCAAATGCCGGTGGATGGGAAGTATCGCCATGGATGCCTCAGGAAATATAGCACTTGGCTATTCTGTTTCAGATGCAAGTTCCACCTATCCTTCGATCCGTTATACCGGCAGAATGGCCAATGACCCGCTGAACCAAATGACCCTGACTGAAAATTCAATTATTGCCGGTGCAGGCTCACAAACACACAGCTCAGGCCGGTGGGGTGATTACAGCTCAATGATAGTTGATCCCTCGGCAGCAAATACCTTTTGGTATACCACAGAATATTATTCCACTACATCGTCAACAGGTTGGAACACCCGTATTGCTTCAATGTTATTTTCATCCGGTTTTGTTCCCGGAACGGTTGCCGCAAGCCAGAATATCTGTTATAACACAACACCGGCATTGCTGACAGCAACAGCGCCCACTGGAGGAACCCCGCCCTATTCATATCAATGGCAAAACTCACCCGATAACCAGGTCTATTCCAACATTCCTGGCGCCACTTCGCTTAATTACCAACCCGGAGCATCAACTTCTACGACCTGGTACCGGCAGGTACAATCTTCGTCAGGCGGTGGAGGAACTGCAAATACCAATGCGATTACCATCACGGTTTATCAGAACTTTGTAGTTGGTTCAATTTCAGCAAACCAGAGCATTTGTTACAACGCAACCCCATCTGCATTAACCGGAACTGCGCCTGTGGGAGGAAATATGCCCTATACCTATCAATGGCAGAGTTCGCCCAACAACAGCGTATTCTCGAATATCACGGGAGCAACCTCCCTCAGTTACCAGCCCGGGTCTTTAACCGCCACGACTTGGGTCCGCCAGGTTCAAAGTTCGGCAGGATGCGGCTCGGGTAATACCAATGTGATTACAATTACGGTTTCTCCCGGTTTTGCTGTTGGTTCCATTGCGGCGAATCAAAGTATCTGTTACAACACAACTCCTGCCTTATTAACCGGTATAGCCCCTACGGGGGGAAATATGCCCTACACCTATCAATGGCAGAGTTCGCCCAATAACAACGTATTCTCGAGTATCCCGGGAGCCTCCTCCCTCAATTTCCAGCCCGGGGCTTTAACCGCCACGACTTGGTTCCGCCAGGTTCAAACTTCGGCAGGATGTGGCTCGGGAAATACCAATGTGATTACCATTGCGGTTTATCCGAACTTTGCAGTTGGTTCAATTTCTGCAAACCAGCATATTTGTTACAATGCAACCCCGGCTATGTTAACCGGAACTGCGCCAACAGGCGGGAATACACCCTATACCTACCAATGGCAGGTTTCGGCAAATAATGTCTCCTTTACTAATATTACCGGGGCCACAAATCTCAATTACTCCCCGCCATCGTTAACGGAAACAAAATACTACCGGCAGGTTCAAAGCTCAGCTGGTTGCGGTTCGGGAATCACCGATGTAGTGACAATTTTGGTTTATCCGGATTTTGTCATTGGCTCAATTGCAGGTAACCAAAGTATTTGCTACAACACAACTCCTGTCACACTAACAGGAATCGCTCCTACGGGTGGAAATGCACCCTACACCTATCAATGGCAAAGTTCACCCAACGCCAGTGTATTCTCCGACATACAGGGAGCATCCTCACTTAACTACCAACCGGCAAATCTGACCGCCACAACATGGTACCGGCAGTTACAAAACGCTGCCATTTGCGGTTCAGGCTCCACCAACGTAATTGCTGTTGTTGTGTACCCGAATTTTGTTGCCGGATCTATTTCAGCAAACCAGAACATCTGCTATAATGCTATTCCGTCGCTCCTTACCGGAACTGCTCCATCAGGGGGGAACGCCCCGTATACCTATCAATGGCAGATCTCATCGAATAATACAAGTTTTACTGATATATCGGGCGCCACGGGCCTTACCTATCAGCCAGGCGTATTGACAGCAACAAAATATTACCGTTTGGTTCAAACTTCAGCCAATAACTGTGGTTCGGAGAACACCAATGTGGTAACAATAGCGGTTTATCCCAACCTGTTGCCCGGGGTCATTTCTGCCAGCCAGAGCATATGTTACAGTGCCATTCCGGCGCTCCTTACGGGAACTGCCCCAACAGGCGGAAACACGCCGTATACCTATCAATGGCAGATTTCATCAAATAATTCGAATTTTACCAGTATATCCGGTGCAACAGGACTTACCTATCAGCCAGGCGTATTGACAGCAACAAAATATTACCGGTTGGTTCAAACTTCAGCCAATAACTGTGGTTCGGTGAACACCAATGTGGTAACAATAACAGTGTATGCCAACTT
>CAISJJ010000026.1 GCA_903885595.1 uncultured Bacteroidales bacterium | reverse complement strand
TCTTTTGTAAAGGTGAAAGGAGGTGTTTTTCCCCGTGTAGATCCCATGATTGCTGTTGGGATAGAATTGCGATTCAAACTGCTTATTCGCGCCAACCAGGGCGGTGACCATATCGTACGAATTCTGGGGATGCACATTATCATCGGCCATTCCGCAGATAAGCAACAAATTGCCCTTCAGTTTTTCGGCATGATTCACGGGAGAGTTGTCCTCATAACCCTCTTTGTTTTCCGCTGGGGTTCTCATGAACCGTTCCGTATAAATATCGTCATAATATTTCCAGTTCGTCACGGAAGCAACAGCAACGCCGAAACTGAAATATTCCGCCCCTTTGGTCAGACATGACAGGGTGAGATAACCGCCAAAACTCCATCCCCACATCCCGATCCTGCTTTTATCTACATAACCGAGCGTTCCCAGATGTTTTGCTGCCTCAATCTGGTCGAGCGTTTCATACTTTCCAAGCTGAAGGTAGGTGCATTTTTTAAATTCCTCCCCCCTGCCTCCGGTTCCACGGTTATCAACCGATACAACGACGAACCCCTGCTGGGCCCATAGCTGATTCCATGCCGAAACGGCACCCCAGCTGTTGGTGACGGTTTGGGAACCCGGCCCGCCATAAATCGTAAACAATACCGGGTATTTTTTAGCCGGATCAAAGTCAGGAGATTTCAACATCCATCCATTCAGCTCAACTCCATCGCTGGTTTTGAATTTGAAAAATTCAGCCTTGCTGAATTGATATTCTTCGATGACAGTCCTGAGTTTGGCATTGTCCTGCAGCATACGCACCTCGTCGCCATCTGACCTGTAAACTGCTGAATAGGAAGGGGTGTTAATATCGGACCAGCGGCCAACATACCAGGAGAAATTTTTGCTGAAATCGGCGGAGTTGCCCCCGGTCTTTTTATTTAGTTTCAGGCTTTTCTTTCCATCGAGGCTTACAGCACAAATATCTTTATCCATTGGCGTAGGTTGGGCCGATGAATAATAGACCATCCCGTTCTTTTCATCTACCCCCAGCACATCGAGCACATCCCAGTTTCCTTTTGTAAGCTGCCGGACAGGCTGTCCGATCAGATCGTACAAATATAGGTGGCGGTAACCATCTTTTTCGCTTGACAACAAAAACTCCTTGTTGTTTTTCAGGAAATGCCAGTGATCATTGATCTCAATATAATACTTATTCTCTTCAGTGTAAATCACTTTGGAACTACCCGATGCTGCATCAGCCAGCAACAGGTCCAGTTTGTTCTGGTGGCGGTTCATCCGGTACAGGGCCAGCGTATTGGCATCCTCAGTCCATTTCATGCGTGGAATATAGATGTTCGTTTCTTTCCCAATGTCGACAGGGATGGTCTTTTTCGTCTTCAGTTCATAGAGCAAAATACCGATGACCGAATTATCCTCTCCTGGTTTGGGATACTTATATTTATACTGCTCAGGGTATAAGTCGCCATAATAGGTCAGCTGGTACTCCTTTACCTTGCTTTCGTCGAACCGGTAAAAGGCAATCCTGGCGCCATCGGGCGACCAGCAAAATGCCTGTGAGAACTCAAACTCCTCCTCGTAAACCCAATCGGTGGCACCATTGATGATCTCATTGATCTTTCCATCGGTGGTTATCTGGGATTCAATTCCGGTATCCTGTCCATCCTGTTCTCCCCCTGCATTGAACATGCCAATCGATAAATCTTTTACAAACAAGTTGTTATCTCTTACAAACGCAATTTTTGATCCATCCGGGGAGAAGGTGGCAAGGCGTTGCTTCCCATTCTTTGACAAGGGAAATAACTTCTCCGTTTTCAGATCAAAAACATAATAGCTGGCCTTTGAAGACCTGCGGTAGATAGGCTCCTCATCGGTTGCAAACAATATCTTTGTTTCATCATCACTGAATTCGAAGCTGCCCATCGCAATCGCAACCGTATCACCAGCAGGGATAAGTTTTTTGGAGGTGACAATTGTCCCTGTCAGTTTTCCGGTTGAATATTCATACACATTTAAACTATCTTTTTTCAGCTGACAGTAAAGATTACCGTCATTCATCGACTGAAAACCAGCTGCGCCCCGGGATGAGAATTTGCGGTTTTTCAGGATATCATCAAGTGTGATAACTTTTTTTTCGCTCTGGGCCATTACCATCACCTGGATGGGAATAAGGAATACCGCAAGTAAAATTTTGATCATTCTCCGGCTCATGGGTATGTGAAATTAGTAATTAGGATTATTTTATTATCGGGAACAGAAAGTTATTTATCTGTAAGAAAAAATCACAGAATTGCAAACACTTAACAACTTCGCAACAATGGAAAATTTAGAACAAGGTAAAGCAGCCTTGAGCGGCAACTTCATCAGGTCATTTTCAGCTTTACCCTTTGATTGTCTTAAAATACTGTCAATTGGTTAGTGGTGCGCCACCACCACCACCACTGCACCCCTCAGGATTTTCGGAGGCGGTCTCTGGCATTGAATAATCATATCCTCCTGAAACCATTTCAAGGTCTGCCTCAGTAAGTTCATCCTCTGTTTCAGGATTAAATTTTGCAGGC
>CAISJJ010000025.1 GCA_903885595.1 uncultured Bacteroidales bacterium | reverse complement strand
CCTGATGCCGGAGGGTATTTTGCATTAGCGGTGAATGCAAAATACCCTCCAGCATTTTTTCATTCTGTTTGGAAATTCATGAAAAGATTGTATCTTTGCACCCCAATTTGAAAATAAATATTGATCATGGCCAATCACAAAAGCGCAGAAAAACGCATCCGTACCACCAAGACAAAACGTTCCCAAAACCGTTACCAGGGCCGTACAGTCCGTAACGCAGTAAAAAAATTACGTGAAACTGAAGAATCCGCTGTCATTGCCAAGGATCTTCCTAATGTTGTAGCCCAGATCGATAAACTGGCCAAGAAAAACGTGATCCATAAGAATAAGGCTTCCAACCTGAAAAGCAAATTGATGCGGAAGGCCAATGCCGCATCATCTTCGTCTACGCCAGCGTAAACCTTTAAGCGAGGAAAGACGCTGAATATAGGTTGTAAGGTGCCTTTCCTTTTTGCGTGGATAGATATCCTCAATATGTATCAATATCCCGGTTTCTTCCACTTCACCAAATCCATGATTTATGGCTGTTCCAAATGTACGCATGGTGGGTGACAGGTTCATATAAGCATTTACCAGCGGCGGAACATGCTCACCATGACGTCGCACTTCATGTATCAGGATCTTATAATTCTCCTCATAGGTCCGGGCTGAAAATATTTCAGCTATCACGGCGTCAGGGGTTGTACAAACAACCGACTCTATAGGAAGCATGAGCGTTTCGGTATCAGGGAAATACCTTTTCAGAAAATAGAGCACGATATCGCGGGCAGTCCGGTTATAGTCGGGATACATCGTCATCTTTCCAAAAAAATATTTTACATCCGGGTTTTCGATGATCATTGCTCCCAACCCGTCCCAAAGATTATCAAGCGAATACATTCCCTTGCGGAAATTAACCAACGGCTGATAATTAGGCTGCACGAATGACCTTCCCAACTCAATACTTACCGGCAGGTAATCACGGATAAATTTTTTTGAAAAGTCGAAAAGTTCTGCAGTAGCGCTGTGTATACAATCGTCAAGGTTGCATTGGATGTCGCGTCCATGAATAAAACGGTATCCTCCAGAAATCTCCTTCTCTATCGGATCCCAAACAATTAACTGGTGAAAGGGCACTTCCATCGTATCAAACTCATCGATGTCGACACTTTTGCCAGTTCCACCACCTGCATCACGGAAGGTAATCTCCCTCAGCCTACCAACTTCCCTCATGAGATTAGGCGAATCATGAGCAGTAAACACGAATATCTTGTTATGTCCGTTGTTTGTGTTGCGTAAAAACGTACTTTCGTTTAGTTCGGCTTCGAGCAGGTTTTGATTTATCGGATCAATGATATTTTCCATAAACAGGGGACTTGGAATGGATTTTTTTACAAATATACAAAGTTAGATTTCGATAACAGCATGATACTTCCTCCCGAATAAAATCTAAATTTGCACTGGTTTATTGATACAATTAAGCACACCTTCGGCATTGAAACAAAAATTGAATTTACATCTTTGGTTCCCGGAATAGATGATCAGATTAAATGCCAATAATCATGACTGAGTCAACCAACATAGAAATACCAGAACGGCTGATCGATATTGAAGCACTTTTCGCTGCTAAAAATCCAAAATTACTTCGATTCATTCCAAAATTTATCCTCTCCTACCTGAAGCGTATTACACACCAGGAAGAGATTAATGGTTATATCTGGCGTAACCGTGATAAAATCGGATTGCCCTTCGTGGAAGCTATTCTGAAAGAATTTAGTGTCAAAATCGAGGTCATTGACAAACGAACTGTCAGGGATCAGTTGCCGGGCCGGTTAATTGTTGCTTCAAACCACCCACTCGGGGGACTCGATGGAATGGCACTCATGAATGTTCTTGGTAAAATCCGTCCGGATATCGTCTTTCCGGTTAATGATCTTTTATTGAATGTGCCCGGGCTCAGGCCACTCTTCATCCCAATTAACAAGCATGGACGGAATACAGAAAATGCCCAGCTTATCAACCAGGCGTTTGCATCGGGAAAGATGATCCTTTATTTCCCAGCCGGACTGGTTTCGAGGAAACAGCGAATTAAAGGTAAAATGGAGATTCGCGACCTGGAGTGGAAAAACACTTTCATAAAGAAAGCAAAAAAATATCAGCGTGATATCATCCCGGTTTACGTTGCGGGATGTAATTCTGATTGGTTTTATAACCTGGCCCGGTGGAGGAAAAAACTGGGCATCCACGCAAACATCGAAATGCTGTATCTTGTCGATGAAATGGCCAAACAGTTTAATAAAACCATAACTATTGTTATCGGGGATCCTATCCCTTATACCATATTCGATAAAACCAGATCCGACGCACAATGGGCTGGCTGGGTAAAAGAAAAAGTGTATATGTTGCGTGATAAATAACTACAAAATTGAAAATTGAAAAGATTGAATTTACTTGCAGCAGCCCATCCCTGAAGCTCTGTCCGAAAGAAGAAATCCCCGAGTTTGCCTTCATTGGGCGATCTAATGTTGGGAAATCATCATTGATCAACATGCTAGCATGCCGGAAGGGACTTGCCAAGGTTTCCGGAACTCCAGGAAAAACAAGGCTTTTAAATCACTTTAAAGTTGAAGCCATAATAAATAAAAATCCCTCTCCGGTAACAGTGAACAACGCGGTCCTTACCATTAATGAACCGTTCATTCGTCCACCGGCATCGCGGATTGAAAGTCAACGCGCTGAGTGGTTTCTTGTAGACCTCCCCGGATACGGCTTTGCAAAATTATCCAAAGAGCAGCGTTCGAAGTTTGAGGGATTGATTCAATCATACTTGCAGAACCGGGAAAGTCTTGCGCTTACTTTTGTATTGATTGACGCACGTCTTGAGCCTCAAAAAATTGATGTGGAATTCATGAACTGGCTGGGAGATAACGAAGTTGGATTTGTGATTCTTTTCACCAAAACAGATAAGCTTTCCAAAACACAACTAACCCATAACCTGAACGCCTATCAGAAGGCTTTGTCGACAACATGGGCGGAACTTCCGCTTATCATTCCAACCTCTGCCGAAACAAACGCAGGACGTGAGGAGGTGATGGGAACAATTGAGGAGGCTCTCATAGAAATTACCTCCTGAAGGCAGATGATTTCAACAGCGGAAATTTCGCATTTCAAAACTGATCATTCCGTCTTACACTGTTTAACCGGTGCTGGGCTTTTAAGATGCGGTAGTCAAGGCATGCCCGCTGTAAAAACTGCCGAAATATTTGCTCCTTTTCACACCTGACGAAGAGGCATCGTGCATTTGACGCCTTAAAACAGGTTGTAACATCCACCCTGTTCAATATTGTGACTTCACACAATTCACCTGGCACCATTATAGCCATCGCCTGAAGTATCTTCTCCAGCGCTAAAAAGAAACCAGTGTTATTTTCCAGCATGACAAACAGTTCCAAATTCCCGGGTGAGATATGCTGCCCCTTCTCATCTATTCCTTCGATCATGGCAAAAGTAATGAAAGGACATTGTACCTGTAATGAATCAGCAACTCTTTTCAAATCAACCAATCTTACTTTCATTTGACAATAATTTAAATTTAATATTCAAATGGGGTTTTCATAACAATTTCATCTCTATAAGGACAAGTGAAATCGTTAAAAAGTTGCCTATGGTTGAAAATAAAAATTAAAACGGGGGGGGGCTATTTCAATTCGACGAGTGTATGGTGTTTTGGAACAATCTCGCCCTGCTTAACAAAGATTTTTTTCACCTTCCCATTTACAGATGCCAGTAAGTGGTTATCCATCTTCATAGCCTGGAGAACAAGGAGGGTGTCGCCTTTCTGAACTTTCTGGCCCTCTTTAACGAGCACTTTTATGATTGTGCCGGGAATAAAAGCCATGATTTTACGTGGATCTGGAGGTGCGTAAGGTGTACGGTTGGCAAATTTCTTTGTTAACGTTGTCCTGTAACTGATTTCCTCATATTTAAAATCGATGAATTCAATGTTTTCGTCCATAATATTTTGTTAAACTCAAAGATCAAACTGTAAAACTCAAAACATGCTTCTATTGCGCGTTTTCGATATCAAAAAGGAGGAACTCCATGTTTTTTCTTCGGTGTGATTTCCCTCTTGCCCTGTGCAAGTGTCAGGGAATGCATGAGATAATTGCGTGTTTCATTAGGTTCTATTACAGCATCCACATAACCGTAGGCTGCAGCCACATAAGGATTAGCGAATTTCTGGCGATACTCTTCAATGAGTCGTTTCCGGGTCTCTTCGGGATTATCGCTTGCCTTGATCTCACTACGGAAGATTATGTTTGCAGCGCCTTCAGGTCCCATAACGGCAATCTCTGCAGTTGGCCAGGCAAAAACGAAGTCGGCACGCAGGTGATTTGAGCACATGGCAATATAGCCCCCGCCATAGGCTTTCCTGAGGATAACGGTTATTTTTGGCACACTGGCCTCACTGTAGGCATAAAGCACCTTGGCTCCATGACGGATAACCCCTGCGTGTTCCTGATCAACACCCGGCAGGTATCCCGGCAAATCGACCAGTGTGACAAGGGGAACATTGAATGCATCACAGTAACGGATGAACCGTGCCGCCTTGTCGCTTGAATCGCAATCAAGTACACCGGCCAGAACCATCGGCTGGTTGGCGACAAAGCCAACCGACTGCCCGTCGAGACGACCAAAACCAACGACGATGTTTGCTGCCCACATTTCATGAACTTCGAAAAAGTCGCTGTCATCTGCAATTGCCCGGATGACATCGCGTACATCGTAAGGAGTCATCGGGTTGGTAGGGAAAATATGGTCGAGTTTGTACTGACGCGACTTTGGGGCTTTCTTTGGAAAAATTTCAGCTTTCTTTTCGTTGTTCCATGGAATGTAGCTAACCAGCCGTTTGATCTGTTCAAAACATTCCATCTCACTTTCGGCAAAAAAGTGTGCATTCCCTGTAATTTCTGCATGAACCCTGGCCCCGCCAAGGTCTTCCATTGATATCTCTTCACCAAGTACTGTTTTTATTACTTCAGGACCTGTAATGAACATTTTGGAAATTTTATCGACAACAAAAACAAAATCGGTCAGGGCCGGACTGTAAACTGCGCCACCTGCACAAGGGCCAAGTATAACCGAAATCTGCGGAATAACCCCTGAGGCTTGGGTATTACGATAAAAAATCTCTCCGTATCCGGCAAGGGAGTTCACGCCCTCCTGAATACGCGCGCCACCTGAATCATTGATCCCGATAAGAGGGACCTTCATTTTCATGGCATGATCCATGATTTTAGTGATCTTTTTGGCATGCATTAGTCCGAGGGAACCACCGGCAACTGTGAAATCCTGGGCAAAAATGCAAACCGGCCAGGCACTGATCGATCCGGTTCCCGTGATTACACCATCGCCAGGCAAATACTTCTTGTCCATGTCAAAATCCTGCCCGGCATGTTTGACAAAGAGATCATATTCATGGAAGGAGTTAGGATCAAGCAGCGCGAGGATACGTTCGCGGGCTGTCATTTTGCCCGATGCTTTCTGCTTTTCGAGGGCTTGTTCTCCGCCACCCTTAAAGGCTTCATGCATTCGCCTTTTTAATTCTGTTGTCTTTGCTCTCAAACTCATATAAATCGTTTTTTCTACAAGGGGGGGCAAATATACATCATTACAACGCAAATAACAAATTGAGTAATAGAGTTGCCCGGTGAAGTCGACCGTAAGGTGGATGAATACCAAAAATAATGATTACTTTTGCCACACAAAATCAGATGAAAAAACTGCAATTTAACAGGGTTATTCATGCCGGATAAATCGCGCAAGCACAATGCTTCAGAAAAAAGAACAGGCCCTTCATTGGGAAGAATTCCATCCCAAAAGGAAGACAAGCCAAATCCACGGGTTAACCAAGCAAATGCTCCATGGTACGCGGTTTATACACGTTCGCGATGGGAAAAACGATTAATGGAGTTGTTGACAGATAAAGGTATTGAAGCCTATGTGCCTTTACGTAAAGTAATCCACCAGTGGAGCGACCGAAAGAAACTGATCGACGAACCCATCATCCGATCCTATTGTTTTGTTAAGGTTGGAGAAAAAGATTATTATGAGGTATTAAACACCCCCGGGGCTGTCCGTTACATTTGGTTTTCGGGGAAACCTGCAGCCATTCCTGAACGTCAAATCAACACACTCAAGGCAATTACCGGTTCCGATGTTGAAGTTGACTGCGTAGCTGACATTTTTCAACCCGGAGTCCAGGTGATTGTAAATGCCGGTCCGCTCACTGGGATCACAGGAGAGCTGGTATCGGTTTCAAATAAAAAAAAGGTCATCATCCGGATTGATCACCTCAACCAGGTGCTGACCTTATCGATCTCTCCCTTGCTCATTGAGCGGGTTCATGGTGCATAAGCGAAATTCTAACTTCAAACATTTCATATGACTATTTACGAAAAACTGCTACAAAAAGAGACAAACCTTTCCGTGATCGGGCTGGGTTATGTGGGGCTACCCATCGCGTTGGAGTTTGCGCAAAAAATTAAAGTTGTTGGCTTTGACATCAAGCCCGACCGGGTTGAGATGATGAAAAACCACATAGATCCAAGCGGTGAATTGCCCGCTGAGGCTTTCAGTAATACAGATATCCTGATCACTGCCAATCCCGAAGATTTAAAATCGTGCACCTTTCATGTTGTTGCGGTGCCAACACCTGTCGACAAGCACAACCTTCCCGACCTGTCTCCGTTGCTGGCCGCAACACGGACCGTTGGAAAGGTCTTGAAAAAAGGCGATTATGTTGTTTACGAATCGACCGTTTACCCCGGGGCAACCGAAGAAGATTGTGTTCCTATCCTTGAAGAGTTGTCCGGGCTTAAATTTATTGACGATTTCAAGGTGGGATTCTCTCCTGAACGCATTAACCCCGGAGACAAGGAACATTCGCTAACTACCGTAATTAAGATTGTTTCAGGTTGTGATGCTGAATCATTGGATCAGATTGCGAAAACCTATGAACTGATCGTGAAGCCGGGGGTTCACCGTGCACCCACAATCAAGGTAGCCGAAGCTGCCAAGATCATCGAAAATGCCCAGCGTGATCTGAATATTGCATTCATGAACGAACTTTCCATGATATTCGGCCGGATGGGAATTAATATTTATGATGTACTGGAGGCAGCCGGTACGAAATGGAACTTCCTGAAATTTTATCCCGGTTTGGTAGGTGGTCATTGCATTGGCGTTGATCCTTATTACCTGACTTACAAAGCTGAAGAGTACCGATACCATGCCAGGGTGATCAATGCCGGCAGGTATGTTAATGACAGCATGGGCTTTTATGTTGCAAAACAATGTGTTAAACAACTCATTAAGGCTGGGAAAAATGTTCTGGGTGCAAAAGCGCTTGTCATGGGAGCTACTTTTAAAGAGAATGTAAGCGACATCCGTAATTCCAGGGTGGCCGACCTGATAAGTGAATTGAAAACATATGGAATATCGGTGGATGTAACTGATCCTTATGCAAGCAGCGAAGAGCTGATGCATGAATATGGCTTTGGACTCACTGAATTGTCAAAAAACGTACCTGGTGAAAACAATCCTGATGCATCAGCCCAGCAAAAGTATGATGTTATTATTGTTGCGGTGAATCATAAACCATACATAAAGCTGACTGAGACCTATTTTCAATCAATCAGCTCCCCCGATGGAATCCTGGTCGATGTTAAAGGCATATACCGCAATAAAACCAAGGAAATGATTTACTGGAGTTTATAACAGTTGTTTTTTACTTTTCAGTTCCAGCCTGTTAAAAAGGTTGTACCAGAAAAAACCGCTCTGAAAAGCATAAAAATATCCAACAGCCCCGCCGGGCATTTTATCAACCAGGTAATAGGTTGCATAAAATATCAGCGGTGAAACGAAAAAGGCCATCCAAAAAGTTATGCCGGCAAAACCGTCGGCCAATAACCTTAAGACATTGGTTCGCGTTTCTCCGGCCTCCTTTTGAATCTTCAGGTTTTCAAAAACCTGGTTAAAGAACATCCCGGCGAGCATAATCATAAACATGAAGATCGGTTTTAACCATGTATTGTCCTTCAGGATTGCAGGTAATGAAGTTGCCGATTCCTTCGCGGCGGAGCTGTCAGCATTGACCGGTAAATCACCTGCCATAAGCCCATTGTAAAGCAAGATACTGACACCTGCACCTGCCGTCAGGGCCAGAAGCGATATTGCCATCCACCCTGTTTTTTTAAAAGTGAGTTCCATTGTATAAATTCTTTAGTTAGACATAATACAATGACAATCCAAACAGCAAAAATGTTGCTTGGGGGAACGTTTTTTTTTATTACACATGGCAAAGGGCACATGGCAAAGGGCAAAGGGCACAGAGCGCAGGGTGCAGGGCAAATGAAGAGATTGGTTGCGTTAGCTTTTGGTTATCTCCAGGCCAGTTAATGATAGTTTCCAGTTTACGAATCTGGCACGGGGGTTAGGAGGATGAGCAAGCAATAGTGAACGAATCTGGCTGGCAGCGTGCACATCCTTGGCAAAAATCAGGAGATAGCCGCCACCGCCGGCTCCAAGAAGTTTGCAAGAGGCTACATAATCTTTGATCGTGAAGAGGATTGATGCGATTTCAGGAGGATTGGTTCCTGCATCCAATCTTTGATTCAATTCCCAGGAGTAACGGATTGCTGCAGTAAGTCCTTCCCAGTCGTGGTTCCGGATGGTGTCGTAGGTATAACGGGCATGATGTCTCATATCAGACAGGATGTCAAGGTGTGTTGCCGAATTCAAAAACATACCCCGCACTATATCCTTCAGGATACGTTTTGCGACACGGGTAATCCCCGTATAATACAACAATATAAGCGAGGCAGATTCAACTTTGTTGAACAGATGATCGGGAGCCCAGCGTATAAGCGGCTTTTGAATGAGCCCGGGCTGACTTTCGAGTAATTTCACTCCTTCAAAAATGCCACCCAATTGATCCTGCCATCCCCCGCCGGTTGTGAGCAACTGTTCCAACAATAAGGTACGATAGGCCACTTCATGGCGATCCCAGCCAAGGCAGCAGAACTCAGATAAACCGCCCAGGATCGCAGAGGCCAAAATAGAACTTGTGCCTAGTCCACTTCCTTTCGGAACAGCAACCATGAGTGAGATATCCAGGCCACCTCCAAACTCCTTTAATTGATGCTGCAGTGTTTTAAACTGTTGTGTTGAAAAATCAGGGTGAAATCCGGCAAGCATTAGCCCTGCCTTTGGAATAGAAAAAGCTGAGCCGACTTTTGATACCACTGCAATATCGGAATAACTGCGTATTACTTCGCTAACGCCCAGGTCGATAGAATGGATCATGATGAACGGCGCTGTAGTAGGACGAATATAAACCTGGATTGGGGGTTGTCCGTTCAATTCAACTGACAGATTAACCACCCTGCCACCGTATAAAATACAGTATGGAGGCGTGTCTGTCCATCCTCCGGCCAGGTCGAGTCGCAGCGGACTGCGTCCCCAGAGGATCTGGTCGTGTTGAACATTTAATTTCGGATGCAGTTTCTGTCCCCGGACTTCGTCCAGCATCCCTTCACGCAACCTTGCGAACGCCTGTTCTTCAAGAGAAATCGTTGTTGTTTTTGATCGGACCCGATAGTATGCTGAGCGAAACATAAGATCATGGATGTTTGTCATAACACCGGCTCCTGGCTCCAGTGGTTCAGGCAATGACAATCCAGCCCTTTTAAATTCAACAGCAAGCCGACCTAGGTCCAGCTGATAAAATATACTTTGCCTGTAATTCTTCGCCAATGAAAGCAATGCACCTTCCATGATGTGTCGTCGTTGTGCAGCCAAACGGACATGACTGGCACTCCGGATGAGTTCCCTGGCAGAAAGACGCTGCGCATTCAACCACTGGCTTTTATGCGTGTTGTCTGATCCCGGTGAGGGTATTTCATAGGAAGTTTTATCGATTTCTACCCGATTTAGCATCCATTGAATGAATTCGCCAGATAGTTTAATTGCCTCAATGACCGGAAATATCGGGCTTTCATAAATATCCTTGCCGGAAAAAGCAATCATTTCTGACTTTATTATACCCCGCATTTCAAACCAGCTCAAAGCCGGCTCGTTGAGCCACCGTGTTTTCGGATCAGATATCATTCCTCGAAAGGAATCGTTGAACCCATAAGGCCGGATGCAAAATGCGGAGGTTCCAACGGGGATGAAATCCAGGCAGATTCCCGGTGGGAGGTTGATTCGCCAGGTATTCCCGGGGATACCGGTAATAATATGGTGATCATGCAGTGTCCAACTTTCGGGGACACATGAATTTTCGATCCAGATGGAGGAATGATCTGTATTAAATGGAATTCGTGTAACCGAATTCTGCACAAATATCTCGGGTCCTGGTTTAATTTTTTTATGTAATATCTCCCTTTGGTCAATAATACGGTTCTGAAGTGCGGCCGTCGATCGAAGCAGGTCAGCATTGCTTCCGAAATGATAAAATTCAGCATGTTCCAGAGGTAAAATCCGAATGGTAAACGGAGCGCTTCCGTGTTTAGCCTTGCCTAATTTACGGCCAAAATCAGCATACAAGTCAAAATAATCCGGTATGCCATTCCGGAATTCCTGTTTTTTTTCATTCCATCCTGCTGATTTAAATAAAAGTCGCACAGCATGGTCTGAAAGCATCCAAATCCCAGCATCCAGAAGGTACAGAAAATCGCCTGTCAGCTCCTGCAACTCCATGATGGAGGGTTTCTGAAGCATATATTCGAGTACCGTTGGGTCTTGCCTTGGACACACGAACACACCATGTTTCGAAGCAACTTCAGGCTGGGACCATATACCAATACAAACCATGTCGGCATCCGGTACACTTCCATTGAAAGAGTCGGCCCAAACCAGTGCGTCACCACTGGCAACCAGGGTATTCAGTCGAGCGGGCGCCTTATTGAGGATCTTTTCAAGCAATGGCCGCTGAATGTCGAAAAGCGTTTGATCAATCCACTGACCCCGGCTCCATTTAAACACAGGGATTGGGATAAAACTTTTACCGGCAGGAGCATAGGCAGGCGATCGCCGGCTTTGACCGTCAGCATGAATAATGATGCTTTGTGTACGGGCTTTATCTGTTATATGCCCGTCGCCGGTCGATCCGGGTTGCAGTCCGTTCTTCCAAAGGACATTGACAGTTCCTCCGCCCGAGCCAAGTTTGTGGTTTTCCGGATCGGACATTGCCATGGTTATAGAACTGAAATCCTTTTTATTGCGGCGGATATGGCGGGCAAAATCGGGTGGTACGGTAAGCAGGATATCCATTAGAGGCAGCTTTATTTATTTTTCAAAAATAGGAGGTTTTGCGGAGAAATTTTCTTAATTTGCCGTTAAAATCCGGATAAATGAACCCAAACCAGCGTTTTTGCCTGACACTTGATCTGAAGGATGATCCAATCATGATTATGGAATATGAGTATTGGCACCAAAAGAATCATATCTGGCCAGAGATTCCGGCTGGAATTAAAGCCGTTGGCATTCTGTCAATGGAGATTTATCGAATCGAAAACCTGTTATTCATGATCATCGACACGGACCCTGATTTTGATTTCGAACGTGATATGGAACGGTTATCCCATCTCCCGCGACAATCAGAATGGGAGGATTTTGTAGCGCATTTTCAAAACTCGGGGAAGAATGAACCAGCAAAAGAAAAATGGAAATTGATGAAACAGGTATTTTCGCTGGATTAGTCCATCTTATTCCGTTTTGTAACCTTTCACTCCAAAGTAAAAAACGAAGGCAAAGCATAACATTGGGACCCCGAAACCCCATTGCATGGCCGAATGGTCAGCGATATATCCCATAAACATCGGGCACAGCGCTCCTCCCACGATGGCCATTACGAGAAAGGAGGATGCTTTTTTAGTCATGGGTCCAAGATTTTTCAACCCCAGGACAAAGATTGTAGGAAACATGATTGACATGAAAAAATAGGTAATGAACAGGGCTGAAACCGACACCCACCCTAGTCCGGCTATCACCAACAGCATGAGCATCAGGCAAATTCCAGCATAGACTGATAACAATTTGTTCGGCTGATATGTACGCATCATGAAACTGCCCGAAAGACGGCCTGCCCAGAAGAGGCCCATTCCTCCGAGAGAGAGAATCATCGCAGCCTGCGCGTTGGAAATCCCGGAGATGATCTCAGTTGTATAATTTATAAAAAAACTATTTATACCCGTCTGTGCAGCTACATAAAAGAACTGGGCCATAACAGCAAGAATAAAGTGTCGGTGTTTCAATAAATCACGATAGGCACTGCATTCTGAGCCTGGTGAAGCCTCTTCTTTTATCTCGGGGAGCCGTGTGCGAAAAAACAGCAGGGCCACGAGTAAAACGACAACGCCTATCCCCAGGTATGGCCATGCAATGGAGCTGAAAGAATTTTCGCCGGATGATTGCATGCCGAAAATGATCAACCCGCCGGTGAGTGGACCGAAAATCCATCCCAGGCCATTAAAAGATTGTGAAAGGTTCAATCTGCGCTCAGCAGTTTCATTGGGTCCCAGCACGGAAACATACGGATTTGCAGCTGTTTCAAGGAACGCAAGTCCAAATGCAAGGATGAGCAATGCTGCAAGGAAAGGTACAAATGACTGTGATGCTGCTGCAGGATAGAAGAGGAAAGCACCGCCTGCATATAGTAAAAGACCAAGAATGATCCCTTTCCCATATCCAAACCTGTTCATAAAATAACCTGCAGGCAAGGCAGCAAGAAAATAACCACCATAAACTGAAAACTGGACCAGTCCCGATTCAGCGCGGGAAACATGTAAAATTTCCTGGAAATGTTTATTGAGCACATCCAGTAATCCGTGGGCAAAACCCCACAGAAAGAAAAGACTTGTCATGAGAATAAAAGGAAAAAGGTAATTGCGGCCATCATTACTTTTCAGGAGAGGATATCCGGGCATGATCTTCAGATTAGGATGCGAAGATAAATAAAGCCCAGATAAATTTGCGTAGTCGGTGAATCTGGTATAAATTTACACCGTTAATACTTTCTAAAATTAATCCCGTCTAATAATTATCTAAAATGAACACCTTAAAACAATTATCCGGAACTTTCAGGTATGCCTTGATCGCTGTTGTTATGGTTTTTTTCTGCAATGCAACTCAGGCACAGGAAAAAGGAATCATTAAAGATGCCAGGGATGGCCATATTTACCAATGGGTAAAAGTTGGAAAAAAGAGCTGGCTGGCCGAAAATCTTAAATATAATGCCAAACCTGGCAGCTGGATTTACAATAATGACAGCGCAAACCTACCGCTTCATGGTCGGCTCTACAGCTGGAGCGCAGCAACGACGGCTTGTCCCAAAGGCTGGGTCTTGCCAACTGATGGTGATTGGACCCTGCTGATCGAAAAGTTGGGAGGCGCTGATGCAGCTGGAGGAAAATTGCAGGAAATGGATTCTGTTTATTGGAATGCAAATAAAATCACCCCGGCCGCAGGGACGATACTTTCGTCATTACTGGGAGGTGTACGGCACAGCGATAGTACATACACCGGGGTCACGCTATGGGGAGGACTCTGGTCGGCCACTGTTACCGGCGATGTAGCAACCAATTACCTTTTTGCCCGTGGGGATAAATCAATCGGAAAGAGTTCCAATGATAAAAGTTCCGCTTTTGGGGTGAGGTGCGTGAAGAAATAATGGAATGGAAGCCGACAAAAATCCTGAAGAGGAATCAACGCTAAATTACATCAGTCTCAAGGAGACCCTGAAACTTGGCCTGGCCAGGGCAGGGCAATCTAAAGATTTGCGTGAGGCAAAAGGTTACCTGATAGAGATACAGAGCCATTTTAAAGGATTAAAACTCCGCCGCGAGGATCGGGAAGAGCTATATACGAAGCTACAGAACGCATTTGCTGAAGTGAATGCAAAGATTGAAGACGAACGGCTGGAGTTTGAATATGAAGCCTTAGCCAATTATGCCGACCTGAAAGCAACGGTGGCCGAAGGATCATCTTTGGCGGTGAAATCGCGTGATTTCAGGGCGACCTGGGATTTCCTGATCGGTATTCAGAACCGGATAAAAGCAGCGAAACTCTTCAGGGAGCAGCGTGAGGAATTGTTTACCGGTTTACAGGATGCTTTCACGACCGTAAAATCATGGAGGGATGAGGAAAGGCAGACCTTCGAAAACGAAGCACAACAAAACTACCTTCGTTTGAAAGCCCTGGTTGAAAAAGGACTTATACAGGCAGAGGAGACCCATGAATATAAGGATACCCGGGAATATCTGAAAAAGATACAGGCAGAATTCAAGGGAATAAAAATGGCACACGAACAGCGGGAGGAACTTTATTCCCGGCTGCAAACGGCTTTCGATATCCTGGGAAAACGGTTGGATGAGTTTTTCAGGAATAAGAAGAAAAACTGGTCGGTTAAAATGCAATATAAACTCTCCCAGTTTGAAGTGGAAATCTTCGAACTCAGCGAGGCGTTGAAAAAGGAGCAGGAGTACCTGAGTGATTTGGAGGACCAGCTGGATATCATTGTATCAGCAGGCCGGGAATCAAGTGCTAAAATCGGCCTGGAGGCCAGGATTGGTTCGGCTCAACGCAGCATTGAACGTAAGCAGAAACAAATTCTCAGCCTGGAAATGGAACGCAATGAATTGCAGGTTCGCCTGGAGCAGCCTGATGACGATCGCGAATAACGGGAGCATTCATTTTTTTCTTGTATAGTATAAAGTAATTTAGTACTTTTGCGCTCCCAAATCAAACATTGGCCCGTTCGTCTAGGGGTTAGGACGTCAGGTTTTCATCCTGGTAACAGGGGTTCGATTCCCCTACGGGCTACAAATATAACAATAAACCCTTGTAAAACAAGCTTTTGCAAGGGTTTTTTCTTTAGGGGTACAACATAGGTACAACATTTGGATCAATCGGAAAAGTGGGGGGGGGAAGCTTTGGCGAATTAAAATATTACTGATTTCTTTGCATAAAAAAAGAGATGCAAGCAAAAGAAGGATTAGAAATTGCAGAGTTCATATTGCCCAATGG
>CAISJJ010000024.1 GCA_903885595.1 uncultured Bacteroidales bacterium | reverse complement strand
TTCGCAATAACTTCCGATACCTGTAGATTATCTCCAACCGACGATGTAATCTTAATGCTCGATACATTGGGTAGTCCACCTGCATCACAAATATTGAAAAATAATATAAAACTATAACAGAACAACGATATAACTATCAAGTTATTTTTCGTTTTCACAACTCCTCCCCTACGCTTGGTTGAACGCGCCTAACACAATGTTCACCTGCGAAGTCAGGTGCAACAGATGGTTAGGAACACTGTAACGGTTTGTCTTTTATTGGCATACGCTTGCTGTTGGGTGATCCTGACAGACAATTGCCTTCAATGCTTGAATTTGACAGTTCTGTGTGTTGATCTGCTGATACAGCGTGTCAAAATCTGCATTGACTTCGGCGGCTTTGGCTGGTGTTCCAGTAGTGAAGGTGTAAGGTTTAACAGCTATATCGGTGCATACACTATTGTCCCATTTGCATATGTAAGGAAAGGAAAAATTAGGGTAGGATGGTGCGCCATTATCATCCCAAGTAGCATTCCCCGCAAAAGCAAGCTGATCTTGACCACCCCAAGCGTTATCCGGTTGTGCGGCAGCCCAATTTGAATAGCTCCATGGCTCCCCAGTAATCCAGGTCCAAACGCCTTCTTGTGCTTCATCTGTGCCGCCTAACCAAATATTAACTCCACTCACGCCCAAATTCGTCCAAACCCAATCATTCTCCGCCTGGCTGGTAATCGTCGCCAAATGCCCGCCCAAACCAGCGCAAGCGGTTTTAGCTGAATTCCAGTTTAGAGCCGTGTCAAATCGCTGATAGCTATGACCATTGGTCGGGTTGACCAGTTTGGCAGAATCGGCATGTGCAAAGCCACAGAACAGAAACACAACTACACAAACAGCAAACACTCTCGTTTTCATAACTCCCCTCCTAACGGTTGCCTGAGCCCGCCTAACACCGCGTTCAGCGGGCGCGGCTACGAACATTGAATTCAACAAAGCCTGTCCTCCGCGCTCCGCTGGAACGTATTGTTAGGCATGAACCTCAACAAACTCGCTGTAGGAATGCGGCTGAGGTACTGATGCCCCCTCATCCTTAATTCCCTCAAGATGGAATTCGATGGCTTCATGGATGAGCCGCAACACCTCTTGCTTTGACTCCCCAACCGCAATGCAACCTGGTATATCTGGTACATATGCCCCAAAACTGCTCAGGCCTTGTTCGACGACAACCATATAGCGCATAACAACACCTCTCCTACTTTAATCCCGCCTGCTTTAAAGCGCTGTTGAGCGTTCCGGGCGGAACATCTATATTGGGTTTTCCTGAAACAGTGACAGTTCCGGACTTGGATATATGTTGAAACTGACGATGGCTGCCTTTCTGTCGCACTTGCAACCAGCCGTCGGCCTCAATCAACGCAACAAGTTCTTTGACCTTCATTATCAATAATCTCACACTAGCTTCCTGCCTAACGCAATATTCACCTACGAAGTCAGGTGCAACAGATGGTTAGGATTACTGTAACGGTTTATCATTACTGGCATACGCTTGCTGTGGGATGATCCTGACAGACAATTGCCTTCAATGTCTGGATTTGACAGTTCAGATTGATGTCGTTTTTATAAAGTGTATCAAAATCTGCATTAACTTCGGTGGCTTTGGCGGATGTTCCAGTGGTGAAAGTGTAAGGTTTGGCAGCCACTTCGCTGCTACATATAGGGTTGCTATTCCATTCGCAGATTGGATACATGAGAATTTGACCGCAACTCCCATCTACTTTTTCATCGTTCCACTTTCCGGGATACTCGGAAAACCACATGTGAAGATAGTCTTCTGCACCACCACAACCATTATCTGGTTGTCCAGGACTCCAATTAGTATACGCCCACGATTCTCCAGTTGTCCATTTCCAAATACCTTCGGAATCCGAATCTGTTGCACCCAGCCAAGCAAGATGATTTCCTGGAATGACAAGTCGATTGGCAATAAAATCATTTTCAGCTTGGGAAATGATTGTAGCCAAATATCCTCCTGAAGATTCGCACAGAGTCTTTGCTTGTGTCCAAGTCATGGCTTGATCTATCCTCTGATACCAGTGTCCATTAAATTGCAGGAGATCAGAATTTGCCACAGAAAAATTAATAACACCAAAAAGTAGCAAAATAACCACACAACCAGTAGTAAACACTCTCGTCTTCATAACCGACCTCCTGCGCTTGGGTAAGTGCGCCTAACACCGCGTTCAGCGGGCGCGGCCACGATCTCGAGTTTAAAGCAAGACCGGCCTCCGCGCTCCGCTGGAACGTATTGTTAGGCATTAAGTTTAGTTAAGTTATAT